>NZ_QPTY01000013.1:0-69318 GCF_005236045.1 Enterococcus sp. VV15 | reverse complement strand
ATCGTTTCCACTTGCGTGGGAAACAAGGAGCGAAGATTGATGTGGGATTAGCCCTAATGGCGTTAAATTTGAAAAAATTGAGTAGATATATGGGAAGAAAAGACCTGTCAAAGAAAAAAATACGTTGGATTTTGATGATAAAGATCAAAATCCAACGTGTTTTTTTATTTTTCAGACTAATGTCCCAGACCCTTTTATGATTTGTTTTGTCGATCGTACTCATAGATTTCCGACTATCGCTCATTGATGAAAAAACAGACACCTTTTCTCTGAGTAATCATCTTTCTAGCATGTCTCGCTTTTCTTTTATTTTCTATTTCTTCTAATTCTTGGGACTTTGTTGACCACTCCAACTGATAGCAACGAGAAAAATAAAGAGCATTCCACATCCTTGTTATCTCTATAGTAGCTTGAGCTGCCAGTAATTTACGTTCCTGCGCCTGATCCACTGATACTGCCAAACTAGCCACCGCATCAGAAGTACATTCACTTAAACTAGACATCTGATTCCACACGTCATTCTCTTTTTCATCAGCCATTTTGCTTTTTTTTCGATCATACATGACCTCTTCGATATTCCTGGAACTCTTTTGTCTTTTTTTTATTAGACTGTTTGCTTTTATGTAGTTGAAGGATTGTTGCAAATCTTGCGTAATAGGTATATTTTCCATTTTCTCCCCCCTGAACATAGAATAAATCATTTACCAGAATCCGTGAAAACTATTTTTCCCAAATAATAGAAACTTTATTTTTATTAAAATAACAAAAATCCTAATTAAAAAAGGAAGCGATGAAAATTTCTTTTTTCTTTATTGTTAAAAGATATCGCTAGTTTTTTTACTTTCCTTTCTTTTTTCCTTATACTTAAGAAAAGCTATTTTTTATAAAGTAAAGAAACAAAAAATCAATTAATCCATGTCTTATTTATAAGAAAAAGGAGAGCCTTATGTATTCTTTGATGAAAAAAATTATTACTGAAAAAGACATCCAGCGTCAGGTCACCCTACTCGAACTGCTGTTGAACCACCCAAAAATCACAGTCAATGAACTAGCCAATGAAGCAGACACGACAGAAAGAACCGTATTTTCTGATCTGCAAATGATCCGTACTCAACTTCCAGACGGTTGGGTGATCGATAGTGATCAAGCTGGTATCCACTTAAACCATCAACCAAATTTATTGGCCAACGATCTATGGGAAACCTTCTTGCGACAGTCCATCAGTGTCCAACTTTTAAAAGAACTATTAGTGAACAAACAATTAAGAATCCCTTCTTTTCTAAATAACAACGGGATGTCTTATGAAACGCTAAAAAGGCATGTGAAAAAATTGAACCTATCGTTAAGCCCATACCATTTGCAGATCAAGTTGACACGTCACAAGGCGGAAATCACCGGCAAAGAACAAACCATTCGCCTTTTTTATCATCGATTACTTTTACCATTCACCCATAATAGTTATTTTTTCGAAGATTTTTCTGTACATGAATCACATTATTTCCGTTTTTTAAAGCAGATCGATCAGACTGATTTAGCAGTAGAAACAGAAGAGATTTTTGGTGTCTGTTGGTTTTTCATCAACACGATTCGCATAAAAGCAAATAGTCGAATGACAACATATACCCTCTCACCGACCGACCCATTATTTCTCCTTTATCTCTCTGATCTACAGGCATTATACGAAACCGAAGGAGTTTATTTAAAAAATGAAGAATCCGTTTTTGCCTTTTCTTGTTTTTTAGATAGTTGGAATTACAATAACAACTATACAACTAAAATTACTAACACTTTATCAAGTTATCCTTTTTCAACAAGTATCCAAGAGTTTGTTCAGGAGCTTGCAGATCATTTATCCCTGTCTTCTTTACGGCACACAAAATTAAGTCATAATTTTATTTTGATGTTATTGAAATATCATGAATCACCGTTACTTATGGAACAACTCCAGTCACAATATCATTATTTCGTGGAAGAATATGAAACTAACTATACCGACTTGTATCCTTACAAAGTACGTTTGCTTGAAAAAATAAAAACACCGGCTCTTTCAATCAATGATGAAACCTATTTTTTCTATCTATTATCTTTACTAACACAGCAAGCACTCTTAGCCGTCAAACCAAATCAGGTAATTGTCTATTTTCTCTTTCAAGGAGAACCCTCATGGAAAGCATTCTTGCAACAGGAATTAAATGCCTCCTTTGGAAAAAGAGTACAAGTAAAACCGATAGAATACAGTCAACTCGCAGAAATAAAATTCAATAAAAATGATTTATTCGTCTCAAACATCCCAATAGAAGCACCACCAATAGAAGTAATCTACCTCTCAACCATCCCAACAAAAAACGAACTAGACCGCCTCTACAAGAAGACAAAAAGAAGTTATGTATAAAGGTTGTGAAAAGGCTGTTCTGCATCAAGCAATAAGAATGAACAGAGAAAAACAGCTTCTCATGTTTTTCATCTATTTAGGCTTATTGTTGAAGATGCAAGCCTTTGAACACTGTAGATTAGGTTGTGAAAGAAGCGCCCAGCTCCGAGCAAATAAGAACTAGATTTTTAAAATAGCTTCTCATATTTTGAGAATCTAGGCATTATTGCTGAGGAGTTGCTTCTTGAACACCGTAGATTAGGTTGTGAAAAGACCGTTTAGCTCCATTCTTATTTTAAGGAGTTGGTCTTTGATAAGTTAGATGTTCCACAAAATCTTTTCCATGGATAATTCATTCTCTCCTTTTGATCATTTTCTTACTAACCACCTTCTCTACCTCAACGATTATAAATAACATGATGATATTTAATAAGATTGGTAGTTGCTGTTGTAGTGAAAGACTGATTGTCCCAATCAAGTGTTGCATGAAGGGAAGGTAAACGACCGCTGCCTGTAGAATGAAAAGGATCCCTAAAGAAATGAACAATGCTTTGTTTTTCAGCATTCTTTTATTCAAGGAAGCATCTATTAATTCTCGGCAATTGATCATGTATACTGCTTGCGCGCCGACGATATTTTGTAAAAGCATGGTCTGCTGTAACGCTTGTCCCTCAAAGCGCATTGCCAGAAAGTAAGCTGGGATCATGATCAGCAAGGAGACATAAAAGATTCGAAAAACATTGTACCTCGTGAGGATCCCTTGCTTTGGATCTCTAGGTGGTCTTGTCATCGTATCTTTCCCTGCCTGTTCGAATCCTAATGCGTAGGATAACGTGATCGTCGTGACCATATTTACCCAGAGAATTTGTACAGGCGTCAACGGTAGTGGTTGGTTAGCCAACAGTGCCCAGATAATGATCAATCCTTGCGCTAACGCTGTTGGTAAGAAGAAGTTGATCGTCTTTTGCAGATTGTCTAAAATTCTCCGTCCTTCTTTGACTGCTTTGGCAATCGTATGGAAATTATCATCTCCCAAAATCATATCTGCTGCTTGTTTACTGACTTCACTACCCTTGATCCCCATAGCAATCCCGACATCTGCTCGCTTCAAAGCTGGAGCGTCATTGACTCCATCACCTGTCATCCCAACGATTTCCTCATTCTTTTGTAGCGCCTCAACGATTCGGAGTTTATGTTCTGGTGTCGTTCTGGCAAAGACATCCACTGTTTGGGCTTTCTTTGCTAATTCTTCCTCCGATAACTGATCCAAGTCGATTCCTTCTAATACAGTAGTGGTATGTTTCAACCCAATCTGCTCTGCAATAGCTTTTGCCGTGTCTTTGTGATCACCTGTGATCATTTTGACAGAAATCCCTGCAGTTTGACATTCCTTGACAGCCTTGATTGCACTTTCTTTGGGTGGATCAATGATGCCAGCGATCCCGACAAACGTTAATTGTTCTAACGCTTCATGTGTTAATGGCTGCTCATTCAGAACCACTTTATAAGCAAAACCGAGTACACGTTGCCCTTTCTGTGCTAAAGCTTTTGCTTTTTCTTGCCATTCTTTTAACTTTTCAGCCGTTAAGTCTGCTTTAGTTAGCAATACTTCTGGCGCTCCTTTGACATAAATGTTTTTCCCATCTTGGTGTTCGTGCATCGTAGCCATGTACTTGTAACTGGAGCTAAAAGGCAATTTTCCGTGTAACTTTGTCAAAGAAATTTCTGCATTTTCAGCATAGCGCAACAACGCTAACTCTGTCGGATTCCCGTTTAACTCTGCTACACATTGATCTGCTTTTGTTTGTGCTTCCTGACAATTTTTCATGATCGCAATCATTTTTTCTTTCTCATCTGTCAAAGTCTCTACAACACTCATCTCGTTCTTTGTTAAGGTTCCTGTTTTATCCGAACAAATCACGGTCATTGAGCCGAGAGTTTCAACTGATGGTAATCCTTTGATGATTGCTTGCTCTTTCGCCATTTCATTCACACCCAATGAAAGGATCATCGTCAACACAGCTGGTAAGCCTTCTGGGATCATTGACACGATCAAGGCAATGATCGTAGAAAAGAGAAAGTTCAATTCCAATCCGTAGCGAAATGTTGTGAAGAAAATCAGGAATAGGCTCAAGAAAATGATTCCGCGAAAAATCTGCTGATTCAACTGATGGATTTTCCTGACAAGTGGCGTGGTCTGTTGTTCCACCGTTTGTAATGCTTGGTTGATCTTACCGATTTCTGTTGAGTTGGCTGTTTCAACCACTACGCCAATTGCTGACCCCGTTTGTACTAACGTTCCTGAAAACGCCATGTTCACTTGGTCACCAGTAGCAACCGTCTTTTTGATCGTTGCGCTCGTTTTTTCGATAGCTTCCGATTCCCCTGTCAAAGCAGCTTCTTCTACCATGAAGTCATGGACCTCAATCAGTCGAATATCTGCAGGAACGACATCGCCAGCTTTTAAAGCGATAATGTCTCCGATAATCAACTCTTTGGCCTCAACCAGTTCTTTGATCCCTTCCGTAAAGATCACAGCTTCTTGCCCCATCATCTCTTTTAATCCATTTAGTGATTCTTCTGCTTTACGCTCCTGCCAGTAGCCCACAAAACTATTCACGACGACTACAGCTAAAATGATGCTTCCTTCGATCACATCGCCTGTGAAAAATTTCAAAAGAGCCGCAATCAATAGTATGGTCATCAGCAAATCGGTAAAGTGCTTGAAAAATTTCCTTAAAGGATGAACTTTCTTTTTGACTTCGATTTGATTGTACCCATGTTTCGCTAATCTTTTCGTCCGTTCTTCTTGTCCTAATCCATCTTGAGTTGTCTGAAGTGTCTGCATCACCTGGTCAACTGTCTCTTTATACCACATCATGGCAATCCCTCCTGTTTCGATTTGATACTTTTATTATACGTAGGAGAGCCATGGATGAACGGCGATTATTTCAGAGAACCCTGAAATAAATAATTTTAGAGGAGTTGCTTCTGCTCCCACCGTTTATTCGTTTTTAAAGAATGAGACAAAAGTGTTTCTTACTTTTGTCCCACACTCATTTCTTTTTTATGGCTAACGTGGATTCTTCTATACATCAGATTCAAGCCAATAAACCAACCAAGGGAAATCA
The DNA here is from genome assembly GCF_005236045.1 of Enterococcus sp. VV15. NCBI lineage: Bacteria > Bacillati > Bacillota > Bacilli > Lactobacillales > Enterococcaceae > Enterococcus > Enterococcus sp. VV15. The sequence continues at coordinate 63,816 of NZ_QPTY01000013.1, read as the reverse complement.
ATGGAATCATTCGGGTAGCTGATTCAAAAAACAGACTCAATCCCACCATAAGGAAGAAAAGAAATGTTACTTTGTCTCGATTTTTTTGTAGCAGATTGATTGGCAATTTAAGATGGGCACAAAGAATCGAAGACCAAACAAATAAAAAGCAAACTGTAGTCATCCCAGCTAATAATTGAAATAACATGCGACTATCTGCAACAAAAAAGTGTAGACACAATCCTAGCAAGAACATACCACCTGTAAATAAGATGCCATGTAGCGGTACACTACGGGAAGAAATAAATAAAAACCATTTGGATAGATTTTTTTCTTTTGCCGTATTATATAAGATACGACTTGTACTGTAGATTGCACTATTCGTGGAGGACAAGGAAGCCACCAAGATGATAAAATTGATCATTCCCGCGCCTTTACTCCAATGGACCATTTGAAGCATCGTGACCAATGGACTTTCTTTTAAATCAAGATTTTGCCAGGGCACAACCAATAAAATCGCTACGATCGTTCCAATATAGAAAAAAAGAATGCGTACAGGTAAACATTTGATTGCTTTTTTCAAATTTTCTTGTGGGTCGCTTGTTTCCCCTACTGTCAATCCAATCATCTCCACACCGGCAAAGCTAAATAATACCATCGGAAAAGAAGTAGCGATTCCTGCCAACCCAAATGGGAAAAAGGAATGAATCGTTCCGAAATTCTCTTTGACTCCAATATGAGGTGTCTGAAAATGCCAGATGCTGATGCCGATGCCCAACAAAATAAATAGGAAGATCCCAAAAATCTTGATCGTAGAAAAAAATGATTCTAATTCGCCAAACCAGCGTACAGCAACAATATTGACTACGACCAATACACTAAGAACAAGGATTCCGCTAAGTAATGGCGAACTGTCAGGAAACCAAAAGCGAATATACAATCCTATCGCCGTTAATTCCGTTAACCCTGCTGCCATCCAACATAACCAATACGTCCAATTGACAAAAAAAGCCCAACGGTCACCCAGATAGTAATGAATGAAATCACCGATCGATTGAAAATCGCTATTTGTTAAAAATAGATCACCCATTGCGTGCATCAAACTATAAATAGCAATTCCACAAATAAAATAAGTGAGTAAGACAGCCGGTCCAGCCAATCGGATTGCTTTAGCAGAACCTAAAAATAAACCTGTACCGATCGCACCTCCTAGCGCAATCATTTGGATATTTCGATTCGTTAAAGCTTTCTTCATTGTTGTTCGTTCCATCTTACTCACCTTTTCTTTATTCTTTGTTCAATTTGTCAGTTACTTCTTGCTCCCATGATGGTTTTCTGATTTTTTCGATACCTAAAGGTGCAAAAAATAAGACAAGGCTGATCACAGTCACTGCAATCAAGTTGATCAATGTGCCTGCTTTCATCGTCAATCCCACAGAAAACACAATCGCTGCAAACAAGATAAGGACAACGATCCAAGCTCCTAGATTGCTATTGCTTCCTTTTTTGCCAATTCTAAATGGTCGTTTGTATTCAGGATGAGCCTGTCTTAATTTCAAGATAGCGATCCCCATGATCACATAGACGATACAATAGATGACTGTGGTTGAATTGACTAACATCAAGAAAGCTTGATTGACTCCAGGAATCAATAGATAAAACAATGAAAAAATCGAAATAATTGTTGATTGAGTTAAAATCACTGATTTTGAAACATCAAATTGATTCGTTTTCCAAAAGTTGAATTTTGGTGGGTAAGCTCCTTTTCTGGCACTTGCGGTAACTGTTTTCGCAGGTCCCGAAGCCCAAGCAGACAACTGTACAGCAACTCCGACAAAAACAAGCAGACTGAAAATATTCACGATGATATGTGGTAACCCCAAGATTTGACAATAGATGGAGATAGATTGAGCAATATTGTTTAATTCCATTTGTCCTTTTGGTACCACATTTGCTACAACTAGCGCATTTAGCGTATTCACCAAAAACAAGAAAATCAAAGCAGCAAAAATCCCGCGAATATAAGTTTTCACTGGATTTTTAAGACGAGTAATATAAACAGAAGACATTTCGATCCCAGTAAAAATAAACATGATTGGTGCAAAATAAACAAATGAGCTAGCTGTTTTCGCATCAGGAATCAATTTTTCCCATGAGAAACTTCCTAATGTGCCATGTGGTAAAATCCCCACTTTGATCCAAGTAATGATGCCTAATAGAAGCATCATCGCTAAAGGAATATATAGTCCTAACCAGACACCAATCTTTCCGCCGATCTTTGCCATATCGAATTTCAAATTCAATAAGGTAACGATCCAATAAACAACTAAGATCACAACTAACGTAAACTTGCTATTCAACCCAAGTGGCACGTTGTCGATGATATTTCCAAATAATGGCGCAAGAGCAGAAGCAACCATCACCATTCCAGGAAACATTTGGACCCATAGAAGCCAAGAAACAACAAAGCCCCATTTTCTTCCTAAAGAATTAGATACCCACAATTCTGGCCCGCCATTTTGTGGAAACATCCCGGCAAACTCTCCAGAGATCAATGAAATCGGAAACGCATAGAATAATACCGCCACAAGCATGTAAAACAACATCGTCCAGCCAGTCGCAGCCACATCTGGGATATTTCGGACACTAGCAACAAGCGCACAAGTCATCCCAATAAAGGTCAGCGTGGTAATTTGTTTGGATTTTGAATCCGCCATTTTATTTTTCCTTCTTTCTATCACAGACAAATAAACCGTCTAGCTTTCTGAATGCCACAGGGGGAATGAGATCATAGCAACAAGTACGCTTTTTATATCAGTCAAAATACACGTGCAATTTTGAAAAATAAATATTGACGTTTTTCTTATGCATACTTACTTTTATGATCTCCTGTGGACAAGCTGGGGAAGTGTCTTTCATTCATTGCTAGACGGTTCAACGATTCGTTTTTTTATAGTAACTCGTTCAATTTCTTTTCAATGGCTTTTGTGATCGCCTCTGTATAAAATTTAAAAATCTTATCATCATTCAAATACGGCGTCATGATTGCGGCTCTCAACAAAGTCACTTGTTGTTCTTTTTGCCATTCCTCTTTTGAGAGTCCTAGGCTTTCAATAAATTTAACTGGCGAATCACCATAATCTGCTTTTGTAAAGGTAGTATGTGAAGTAATAAAGCGTTCATCATACACATCTCCATCCATATAAGAAGAGACATCAAACATTTTTTCATTCAAGTCGTTGATTTTCTTCAAATCTGTGCAATCTTGGACTTTGAATACCCAGTCGACCATGTTGAAATCAGGATGATTCAATGGATGAACTTCAATTGTTTTCCCTTTGACTGTAAAGCTTAATTGACCTAAAAATTCTCTGAAACGTTGCGCAGCTTCGATCGATGCACCAATCAATTGCCCATATCCAGTCACATTCAATGGTAAGACCCGATGAGCTGTCCAAACTGCGGCGGCTGTTGCTCCAGCTTTTGATCCTTCTAGAATATATGCGCCTAACATATCGGGCGCTTTGACTGATTTTTCAAAAACATAAGGAGCAAAATAAGAAATGATGTTCCGCATGTTTTTATGTTTGATGACAATACCGCCAGCTGCATAAGGAACATACCCCATTTTATGAGGATCGATCGTCACAGAGTCCGCTTCAGTGATTGCCTTAAAGCCATCATAAACACTTTTATCGATTTTCACTTGATGATGAAATACTTGATGTTCCTCGAAGAACTCAGTCAATGATTCATAAGGAACAAATTTACCTGCTTCATTCAAGAATAAGGAACGAGCATAACCACCATACGCTGCATCGACATGGAGATAGAAATAAATCCCTTCTCCTCGTAATTTTTCACGTAATTCTACGATTTTATCAACGCTGTCAACCTGCCCTTCTTCTGTTGTTCCAACAACAGCTACGACACCAAGAATAGGGATTTTTTGTTCTGCTAACTCGCGGATCGTTTTTTCTAATACCGCCACATCCATGCGATAATCTTCTTGTACTGGGATAGCGATCATTTGATCTAGTCCTACTCCACAAATATCTAGAGCTTTCATCCATGAATAATGTTTGGTTTGTGGCACTAGCCATTTACCTAATTCTTGAATATGTTTTCCGCTACGAGAAGACGCAGCTTTCACTGCATCCAACTCTTCATCTGTAAATGTTTCGATCATTTCGAGTATTTCTTCAACAGAAAGGTTCAATAATTCCCATTCTGTCTTATTCTCAACTTTTTCTGGGAAGACTTCTTTCACGGCTAATGGAATTGATTTGATACAACGTGCGTACCAAAGACCTTCTAAATTGGCAATCGATCCATCCGCTGTAATATGGCCCCAACCATCTATCATATTGAATAATTCAGCAAAGTCTTGACCAACCTCTGCTTCCATCTGTGAGGTAGCCATTGAGGATTCTAAGGCAACGTTATTAGGATTCCAAAGCATAGCATAATTATAAGCTAGTAACGAAGGCATCAACGTTTCTGCATTCATTTGCCCCCAATAACGACCGGCAGAATGCCAAGGAATCGAACCAGCGCGCATCCGTTCACTGACTTCATCCAACACTGTCATCATTCGTTCTCGGGTGGCGATGTATCGTGGAGCCAATTTATCTTCCTCGCTGATTGCAGGAAGATCACCAGGAAGGTAGTTTTCTCTCCATCCAAGATGTTCATCGACCATCTTGTTCAATAACATTTTGTAAACTGCACCATTTTCTGCTTTGTCGCCAATAAAGACGGCTTTGATATCCATATCTTTCATGTTTCATTACCTCCATTTTTTCGTTGGCCAACGTGTTGCAACTGCAGATGTTTCGTGCACCTGTATCACACAACTGACTATAGACCCAAAAAATGAGATAATTTTTTTTATAACAAGTAAAAAAACAGCCTGATTTCTAAAAAAAAGAAATAAAGTTAGATTTTTCTGAATTTTCTTTTCACAAAACCGAACGTTCCAATCCTATAAATGTCACCAATTACTTCTACAAGAAAATCAAATCATTTAAAAAATGAACAATAAAAGCCATTCTTATCATTTCATTCGCATCTCCATCTATCCTATTATGCATTTGTTTAATTTTCACATTCATTTTTTCTCTATATTTTTTTATTATTTCATTTTTTATAACAAAAAAAGCCGTTAAAAAGGGGATAAAAAGACATTCCAGAAAAATATTCATGTTTTCACTTTCAAAACATGGCATAATTAATATGCATTTGATCAATTATTTACAATGTGGAGGAGTCTTAATGATTGAAGCCTATTTAGAAAAAAACATTTTACGTCAATTGTTTCTTTGCGGCCAATTCTACACAACGAAAGAAATCGACTTGGATACGACCTCAAAATTATTACGAGTCTGCAAAACAACTTTATTGAACGATATCAAAGCATTGAAAAAAGAATTAGCACCAGATGTGATCTATGCAACAAGAGATAAAGATCATTATTCTTTATATTTCACACCAGATGTTCCACGATTCCATTTGATGCAGCAACTAGCTCGCCCTTCTTTATTTCTAAAAACAGTCCAGTTGTATTTAGAAGAAGAGCCAGACTATATCCAATTAACAGAAGTAGAATTTGTTTCTGTCAGCAAAGCCTATTCATTAAAAAAGCAAGTTCTTGACTATTTTTCCAATTGCGGAATCAAGATCGAACATTATTCGCCTAAATTCACAGAAATCGAACGCAGATTACTGATCCTGAATGTCGCTTATCGAACAGGCATCCTAAAAGTACCTGCTTTACCACCAGGTTATTGGGACGAAGTCGAAACTTTTATTAACTCTTTAACAGCGAAATGCGGTCGGATCTATGACAAAGAAAATCGGGAAATTCTACGTGTGGGGCTAGTAGTTAGTTATATCAGTCAGCGTACTTGGCCTCTATCGACGAATGCTCATTTCATCGAAGAAATCCAAAAACGCCCGATCTATGCCTATGTAAAAGAGATATGGGAAAAAACGAATCTCAAAAATCATTATGTACCAGATGAATTCTATTTTGTCTTAGTGCTATTCAACTTATGTGATTATGGTTTTGATTCTTATGAAGCAATCGAAGAAGATTTCCGCCAATTACATCAAGTCTTTATTGAAGATAGTCAGGAAATCAAAGAGTTGATCCACCGATTTGAAACTCATTTCGATTACCCCTTTCTTGGAAATAAAGCATTCGAGCGTGCATTGATCCGCTTGATGCGCTCTACTTGGGACAACTATCAATTATTTATGCCAGAAAAGTTTTATCTTTTATCGGAGGAACAACAACGATTATTGGCAGAGGTACTTCCTTTATTTCAACAATGGCAAGCACGATTACCTTATGATCTAAGAATCAATAATAATAGTTTGGATGCATTTATTATTGAACTAAGTGGCATTTTACGTCTCGACAAATCTCGTTTTCATATCTATATTGTCACTAACTCAGATGTTCGCTATTTGATTTATCGCGAGGCTTTAGAAAAAGTAACTACCTGTATCCTTCATGTAGAACCCACTATCTATAATCAACTTACCGAAGAGTTGAAAACACTCGCAACAAAAGAAAATACCAAGATCTTGTGTGAACGTACACTTTATACACCAGATGCTATCCCTTTTTCCGGTATCATTCCTGTTTCTGTTGATACCATTGAAAAAGCGATCGTCTTAGCTGTAAAGTGATATTTCAAGCCTTGATTTAAGATGTCCGCTATTGCCTATTTATTTCAATAACAAGTCTTGCCCAATATCTCAAGACATAAAAAAGAACTTCACAAAAATCAATCGATTTTTGTGAAGTTTGGTCTATTTTTCGAATTATTTACTTCAACTGCTCCATTGGATTTAGAGGAAATGAGAACAGTTTTTCCCTTACTTATTGTGTTTCTACTGAACCAATTTCTTTATTCAAGAAATACGAAATGACTGTTCGGATAACCACCAATGCCGCCAATTGAAATATATCCTGCAATGTCGGTTTGATGATGGACTCAATGATCCCAGCTGAAATCAGGATTTCCAGACTTAAGAGAATATAGCCACCCAACATCTTCTTGATCGCATTATTTTGAAAGATTCGGTCTTCTTTCGCCATTTTTTTATCCAATGAGAAAAAGATAAAATCTTTCAATGCCAACCACGCCCCCCATAAAAGAAGCCCGATCGCAAATAGATCGATCAGCAGTACTAACCACTCCAAATAAGGAGCCAATCCATCGATCATCTCAGCTTTCATCTTTCATCCCCGCCTTCGCTCGTTGTTGTTCCTCGATCTCTAAATTCAAGAAATACGAAATGATCGTACGGATCAAAATAATCAAAGCAAGTTTTAAAATATCTGTCCAAGTTGGTTTGATGACAGATTCAATGATATCTGCCACCACTAAAACTTCTAAACTTAATAAAATATAACTAGCCAACAATTTGCGAATCTCTGCATTTCGGCTATTTCGCTGTCCATAATCTTTCTTCAAAGTCCGCCAATCAAACAACGTTTTTAATACTAAAAAAACACCGACCACTAATATAATGATCGAAGCAAGATTTAAAATCATCATCAGCCAATCCAAGCAAACCATCAACGTTGAATCAAGCATATCCTCAACCACCCTTCTCCTTTATGTTACTAACAGAAAGCATCGCCGTCCAATTATATGAAAAAAAGAATAAACAACCCTTCGGTCATCTATTCTTCATCCTCTAAACATTCAAACAACATAGCTCTAAAACGCAGAAGATTTTTTCTACGTGATTTATCACCGAACTACTCGTCCATAGCAAAACTCTCGTCTTTGAATGCTGAATGACTGCTTCAAGTCATTCGTTCTTAAGTTCATTTTAGCATAGTTTTTATGTCAAAAAATAGTCTTTATCTAAAACTCTTTGAGGGACTCCCTCAATTTTACGTGGTTCAAGAAATAAAACATCCATGTTGTACAAAGAGATGTAATTTTGTATCTCCAATAACTCCTTTAAAGTAAAATAAGCGCATGTATTGACGAAAACTAGTAATTTCTTTTTAGAGAGATATTTGTATACTTGCAATATCTCCAACATTTTCTCAAAGATGGTATCACTGTGCGTTTCAATTTTTATACCAAGTGCTTTAAACAGTTCCAGTACCGTGATTTCATCACTTTCCAAGTCCAATTCATGATCTAATAACTCGTAGTCGATCAATTCGCTGATCGTAGTGGTCAATTTGTCGATCATGGATTTTACTTCACCTTTTTCATTCAACTGTTGCTCCAGATCTGCATAGATCAATTTTAAAACTGGTGCTGAATTTACATCGAATCCTAATATATCCGTCACGACCATTATTTCTGTTGCTTTCAATTTTTGATACTGGTCGTTGAATAATTTCAACTCTCCTTCTTCATATCTATAAAGACATTTAGTGAGATTGGCAAATACTGCTACATCTTCAATAACGAAGAATGTGCCTTTTTCAATTTTTACTGGTTGATCCAGTATTGGAAAATTAAGATTCATCATCTGCATCCTCCCCAAGAAACACCACACGCTGATCAGAATTAGCTGTACTAACATCCCTCACGCCATTCAAATAAACCATTCGTGCAAATTGTTTTTCCGTAACCGTCAATAACGTGATCAATCCCTTTTTAGGATTATTGGTTCTTAATCGTCCCAACATTGCTTTGTTAGCAGTATCATTCAGCAACAACTTACTGTATACGGAGAACTGGTGCATAATAAACCCTTCACTTAACAAAAATTTTCTAAATCTTCGATACGCTTTACGGTCGTCACTGGTATCAGTGGGCATGTCAAACATCAATATCATTCTCATATAGCGATAGCTCATATCCTGAATTGAGGAACTCCTTTCAGATCATTGTTTAACACCTTGACTACCTTGTTAGTATAATCAGCCACGATGTTGGTCAAAAACATTTCTTTCTTACCATACAGATACTTTTCCGAGAACAAATCAAACAATCTTCTTTTGATAATCGGAAATTCTTTTTCTCGATACGCAAATACGATTTGATCCACTAAAGGGCGAAACGGTTCCATCAAATCACTTGCGAGATTAAAATCATTGAACTGATTGGCATGCTTCAAGCCAAATTGTGTCATACAACCATTCTTAACGATTTCTCTTGCAAATAGGCTCATTAGTAGGGTATAGCCGTAGTTTAAGCTAGCATTTAATTCTGTAGTGGACTCCCGCGAAAACTTAGTACCAAACAATGTTTGAAAATAGATTCTCGCTGAATGTCCTTCCCGATTTGTGGGATCAAATATTTCTAATCCATTTTTTAAAGTTGATAAAGCTTCCGCTTTTTCATGAAAGCCATTTGCTTGCAAAAGGTTATACTGGTTTTGGATTTTTTGCGCAATGATGTCTGTCCAAACAATTCCTTTTAACTCTGGCGTCCATTGAATTTGCTTTGGCAGTTGCAAACTACTGTCATGTCTTCCATAAAATGGCAGCAGTTTCGCCGTTGGTAGTCGTTTATCATCACAGAAGATCACTAAGATTTTTTCATCCATCAGGCGTTTTACCAACATCGTCGTCAATGTGATATCGGTTGTTTCTAACACTAAAATATCGATTTCCGAAAGATGGATCTTCTCGATCTTTTGCGCAGTTTTAAAAATCAAATGATTATTCGTATAGGTCAACTTCGAATGCGTATTGATGATTACTGTTCGCCATCCCATAGAGTCGCCATCCTTGTCCTAGTTTCGCGTAGTCCAGTAATTGATTGATAGATAATCGTTGCCTTCCAAATGTCAGTTAAACTTCTGTATCCTATCTTTTTGAATTCTGTTCCAAAAAATTTAAAATCTGTAGGTGCTCCTATAGTATCTAACTGTAATAAATTAATAAAAGACTGAGCAATTGCTGACATATCCTTTTCTTGATTTTTTTCATATAACTCCATTAGTCCTTCGCCTTTATTTAAACTCCTAGGTGGATAGATGTTTTTTTGTGCAAAAGTGATTACTTCGTTCAATACACTTAAAAATTCCTTTTTGTGCGCATTTACGTAATCAAAACTTTCTTTATGGGCGATTTCATCATACCGTTGTGCGTGATAAAGTAGTGTCACTGAATGATTGGACAATACCAACGATTTTCAATTATGAGATTCTTGATTACTGGCAACCATTCTTCGCCGTCCATTTTCTAATTCATACAATGTATACTTGGGCAATTTGATAAATTTGGTAACATTTGAGTATCCTTTATTACTTAAAAATCCAATTGGATCTTGTTCAAATAAGGACTGCTCCATGATAGTGATTCCTTCGATCGCTTTTGCTTTTTTGCGTGCCTTTCCTTTTTCATAAATAAACGCAACTGAATAAGCCACCATTGGACTGCCAAATCCACCATATTTCGAAACATCCCAACCATTTTTCCTTTGGATCAGTTTATCTGGTTTTCCTTTCGGATTTACCGTTTCTTTGTAAAAACCACCTGTTTGTACTTCAACTTTTTTGACGATATTGACTTGATGTGAGTTGATGACCTTTTTGATCTGGGGAATATGTCTTGCTTTATCCCAGAAAATCTCGCCATTTTCATCACAAGAGTATTCTTCTTTTTCAAAAAATCTTAGAATATTCGAGTAAAATTCTTTTTTCGCCGTTGCTTTATTTTCTGTCGCCAAATTGAATTTAGTATAATTTCCATACACAAATTCAGGTTCAAGTTTTGGATATTTTTTGAGTAACGCAATTGCTACTACCCCATTCAAATATGCATCGTGTGCATGGTGATGGTTGTTGATTTCTCGCACTTTATGGATGCCAAAAGTTTTTCGAAACTGACTAACTAAGGATGATTTTAAGGTGATGATCCGAATACCTTTATCCTTGCTTTCTTCTGGTTGATTGAAGTATTGATCCAAAATAACAGCAACATGCTTAGTGATCTGTCTCGTTTCCACTAATTGCCGTTGAATAAATCGCGCCTTGTCTTCAGGTGTCAACTTCAGTTTAGTCAAATAAACGAATTTTCTTTCACTGATCAAGTTGGCTCTCAACAATTTTTCCCAGTATCTTCTCATGTCAATAACAACTTTTTCGCCTGGAACGTCATCCATTTTCAGACGATTTTCTTTAGACGATACCAATACTTTATTATCGATCGAGTTATCCACGATAAAACTTCTCGGAATGATGTGATCGATATCGTATTCCGAAAGTCGATCAATATCTAAGGCTTCTCCTGTATACATATCTTTACCGTTTTGCAAATAGTAAAGATATAAACGGTCTTTTTGAAGTGCCTGATTGTCTACGGGTTGCTCCTTTAATAGAGGGCTATCAAAGTTTTTTAATGCTTCTTCCAATGCTTTCAAGCGTGGTTTTGAACGATTAGTTCGTTGGTTCTCTCGAGCCATCTCAACTACGATATTTTTTGGATTGTAGCCAATGATTTCAATCAATTCTTCAACGATCTTAAGTGTTTGCCAGATACCTTTTTTGATTGATGGGCTGCCTGGGAGCGCCTCGACTACTTCTAGTAATGACTGATTACCTGCCAAAGCCAGTTCATTTGCTAATTCTTCTTTGAACGATAGACTGTCATCATTGATCAATTGCATAAAGTTGCGATTACGATTGTAAGGAAAATCATCATCATCGATCAGATAATCAAGGATCGTTTTATTCGTTTTCTTGTCTCTAATCCCATTGATCAATCGTTCAGACAAACGTCCCCAACCAGTGTAATGTTTCTTTACTAATTTTTTAAAGAATCCATCCCCCAAGACACTCTGATATTTTTTCAGTTGTGTTCGGATCATTTCACGATCTTCAAAAATAGTGAGTATCTTCACAACATCTTCGAACATTGCGTTCATTTCAGGCTGTTCTAGCAACTCTGCTACTCTTTCTGTATTGGGTTTTGCTAGATCCAAAAAATCATGGTATGTCGCATACGAAGAATTGAATGCTTTATAAACCCCTAAAATTTTTGCATCTTCGATATTGTAGTTAGCAGAAAGAAACTGCTGTAGTTTCTTCACCGTTACTTTTCGTTGTTTTTGAAAAAGTTCTTTAAAGATTTCTCGTTTTTCTTTACTTGAAAATTGGTGTTTTATCCCTCGTTCATCCTTATAGGCTACCTTGGTTAGCTCATTGAATATGGTGTATTTTTGGTAAAGCATACTATGTTTAGGCAACACTTTTTCTGTTGGAAGGTACGTATCATAATTGATCATTCGTTGGATGAATTTCATTGCTGAAGCACTGTAATCAATCACTTATGTTGCGTTCCATGGCGTTACTTTCTCAGGTGTTTTTCTTTCCAACCACACAAATGAACTGGTTTCTTCACATTGTGCCAAAGGACCTACATAGTAAGGAATGCGGAAAGTCAGCAAATGAATCATTTTATCACGTGCTTCTTCTAAAAACGGGTAGTATGGCTTTTGGCGTTCAATGATTGCCTTGAGTTCGGTTAAGTGTACTTGATGAGGAATGACACCATTCGCAGTCGTTCGTTGTTTCAATAAAAAATTTTCCTGATCGACTTTTTCCATGAAACACTCGCTACCTGCGACACCATTCAATTCTTTTTTGAGAAATTTATAAAAGTCCTCTTGCGTTGTTTTTCCATCAATATAACCAGCGTAACCGTTTTTTGAACTATCTTTGAAAAAAATTGCTGTTTTTTCAGGAAGGTTGGCCTTCACGAACTGTTTTAGTTCTTCTAAGTCTTTTTTATGGCTGTCATACCGCTCGATCATTCCCAATGATAATTTTGCTTTTGAGTTCTGTTTTTTCGTTGAGAGGATGTCTGAAAGTAAAATAGCGTCATACACCTTTTTTGCCTGAAGAAATACATCACGAAATTCTTCGCCACTTTTTTCTAAGAGACTTTCAAGCTCTTCTTCATAACTTTCTTTCGATAGTTGGATTTTAGCCTCTTCATCCAAGTCAAAAACTTGTTTGAAATTTCCTTGATTCCCCACGACCAATTTTAAGAATTGAGCAAAGCATCCATTCGTCTTTTCCGTAGGATAGTACTGAAGAATTTTCTCTACTTTTTTAGTTTTAGAAATTTTTTCCGTCAGAATCGCAGCAATGCCTTCGTAGAAAGCACTGGCTTGTTCAAATTGTTCATTATAGATCTCAAGAAAATCTTTAAATGTTTCTTCCACAGAAGTATTTTCTGTATCCAATTCTCCTTCAAATAAAAAATGGCCACGGTATTTGATGATATGTGCTAAAGCAAGATACACCAATCGGATGTCTGCTTTTTCCGTTGAATCAGCTAATTTCTGACGCAAGTGATAAATTGTTGGGTACGTTTGATAATACGATTTTTCTTCTGCCATTGTGGGGAAGATCGGAAAACGAGTATACTGTTTGTCCTCTGGCTTCAAAAAGCTTTCGTCCAATCGTACAAAAAAATTGGTATCTATTTTCAAGATTTCTTCTACAAAGATTTTTTGCAATTCCAATATACGGTATCTTCTGCGCAACAATCTTCGGCGTGTTGTCCGTTTACTTCTTCTAGCCTCAGCTGTTTGCCCTTCATCAAACAAACGTGCACCCCAAAAATTCTTTTTCACCTTTTTCTTCTCGGTATTTCCATGGATAGACATTTTTTTTTGCCATCAAGCGATACTCATCTGTGATGACCGCCCAACCTACTGAATTCGTTCCAATGTCTAATCCTATCGTATAATCTTTTGCCATTCACTCTTCACCCTCTCATTTCTGATCAAAACTGCAAAAATTCTGATTGTCCACTCTTGGAAGAATCCGCTCCTATATTTTTATTTCTATATAAATTTTTGTGTTCTACCACTTGTAACCGCTCTAAATTTTGGTATAATAAAATTGTTGGTAGCATTCAAATCAACATAGCAAGTTAAAATAAGGCATTGTCCGTATCCAGCTTTGAAAGCAAGCACTGTTCTCGGTGCTTTTTTATTTTGTTCACCAATCATGACTTTTCAGATAATTTTATATTTATACTATAACACAAACAAATTTTATAATATTTGTTTTTTTGCATTCAATAGACGAAATATCAAAGGCCACGTACCTTTACCGTAATTAAACAACTTATGTTTTTTAATCTCTTTCCCTCCTTCTTTTTATTTAAAAAACACCTGAGTTAAATAACGAATTGATGCTTTCGATATACCTCTTCTTTACTGATCCTCTCTCCTATCCTGATAGATTTTCTTCCCATAAAAAATGATTTTCCTTCTACACACTTTTTTTATTAAATTCAGACACAATGAACAATCTGTCAAAATCACCTAATTTCTCTTACCCTATCATTTGGCAATTTCTCCAAAAGAAACTATCCTTTTAGTTAGATAGACGTGACAAAAATTCAAAGGAGGATTTTCTTATGAGCAAAAAATTGATCAAAATCAGTGTTGGATTAGGTTTATTGGCGTTAGGTGCTGTATATCTAGGAAAGAAAACTGGATTGCTCGAAGACGACAGCCATCTATACGATGAATACGAATCAATCTAACAAATCGAAGAAAGTCGTTAGTCCGTTCACTTGTAAAATACTGGAGGAATCACAATGAGAAAAAGTAAAGCAATTATGATTGGCGCAGGTATCGCCAATATGGCAGCTGCGGTTTATTTGATTCAAGAAGGCAAATGGAATGGTGATCAGATTACATTTTATTCTTTAGATGATCATGGTTCAAATGATGGTGCTCCAACAGATACTGTCACAGATGAATACTGGAATAAAAATCATCCCTTAGAAAATCAAAAAGGTTATGTCGCTCGTGGTGGACGAATGTTGAATTATCGAACTTATGTGGATCTGATGGATTTATTAAATCGCATTCCTTCTGCAACGGAACCAGGCATGACTGCGGCAGAAGATACTAGAGATTTTGATGCAAAACATCGGACATTTGACAAAGCACGTTTGATGGAAGGTGGAAAAGGAATCATTGATGGCGGAAAACTTGGTTTCAATAACAAAGACCGTTTGTTATTAACAAAATTGATCGCTATGCCTGATTCAGAAGAAGAAAAATTGGACAATGTGACAATCGAAGAATATTTCAAAGATGACCCCCATTTCTTTGAAACAAACTTCTGGTTCATGTGGGAAACAACATTTGCTTTCCGTACTCGTAGCTCTGCTCAAGAACTCCGTCGCTACATGCACCAAATGATCTATGAATTTACTCAAATCGAGCATCTGGTCGGCGTAAACCGGACTCGTTATAACCAATATGAAAGCATCATGTTGCCACTCATCAATTATTTAAAAGCTCAAGGATGTCAAATCATTTTAAATCGTCGCGTAATCGATTGGAAATTCAAAGAAACACCTATGCAAGATGAAATTACCGTTACAGGATTGAAAATGATCAATACCCTTACTGATGAAGAGGAATATGTAGCAGTTGATAGTGATACAGCTGTTCTTTTCACAAACGGTTCAATCACTGACTCCGCAACACTAGGTGACTATGAAATCCCCGCTGTTGAAAATATGGATTACGGTGCAGCTTCTAGCTTATGGAAAAAAGCAAGCGAACGTTTTTATAATGTAGGAAATCCCGATAAATTTTTCGCAGATCGTGATGCAAGTGAATGGGTCAGCTTCACTTTGACAACAAAAGATCATTTATTATTGAACGAAATCACTCGAATCACTACGCAAGTTCCAGGAAATGCGTTGAATTCCTTTATCTCTACCACACCGATCACACCATTAGGTCAAAAAGACGTCAATATGTCAATCGTTGTGCATCATCAACCACATTTCACTTCACAAAAACCAAATGAAACTGTCATTTGGGGATACTTCTTATACCCAAGACGCCGTGGAGAATTTGTGGATAAACAATATATCAAGATGAATGGGAAAGAAATGTTGGAAGAATTGATCGGCCAACTATCCAAAGTCGATCCTGGTCCAGAAAATATTCGCACAAAAGAAAAAGAAATCTTTGCTAGTGTCGTCAACAATATCCCAGTATATATGCCATACGCATCTGCTTTATTCAACAATCGAGCAAAAAGCGACCGTCCAAAAGTCATTCCACAACATTCAACAAACTTAGCATTCACTGGTGAATTCGTTGAACAACCTTATCAAATGATCTTTACGGAACAAAGCGCTGTCCGTTCCGGAGAAATAGCAGCCTTCCACTTTGCCGGAATCCCAATGTCCCGTTTAGTCAAAACCCCACGTTACGACAAAGACATTCCAACGCTTATGCGTGCGGCAAAGAAAATGTTTGACTAAAGGTTGTGAAAAGAGCGTTTTGCCCCGAGCACTAGTAAAAAAAAATGAAAAATTGCTCCTCATATTTTGCATTTTTTTTGAGCTAGGGCTGAGGAGGTACTCTTTGAACACCGTCTATTCGGGTTATGAAAAACATGTTTTACTAAATCGTGAAAACCTAGTGATTCAACTCCCCTCTTTTTGAATCTTTTAACTAATAGCGTACTTCTAGCCCTGATTTTTATAGACTGTTATGCAAAGAAGCGAACCTATTCTCTCCAGAGTATGCTCGCTTCTTTCATTTTGTTGATTTGTTCTACTATCTATAATTGCTATATTATTGGAACAAAATACATTTATTCTCTCAGTTACTTTGGAACTCGCTCTTTTTTCTTATATCGCGCAAAACTGTATAGCCCAAGGATCACACCAAAGCTAGCAATGATTCCTCCTGAAATAACAAAATAGGAAAGAACGGTTTGAATATAGCTAGCCATCAATATCTGAACAGCTGGTGATCTAAATTCCAGATTTTGCGACAAATGACTCATGTAAAGAGCACCAGCAACTAGGAGTAGCACACCGCCTACTCCCCCCAGTTGCAAAGAAGTATATCGTATGAAGCGGCTTATATTTTTTCTTGATAAAAGAATGATAATGAGTTGGCAGACAAGAAAGATACTGAGCATGATCAGAAAAAGAAAATCACTTTTCTCCATCTTCTCGATCATATTATGAATAAAGTAAAAGAGATAATAACTTCCTGCTGTTCGCTGAAATTGATTCACCAAGGTCACTTTCATTGTTTCGATCTTATTTTTTTCTGTCTCATCCAACGTCAATTGATGCTCTTGTATGTATGATTGAAGCACACTGTCTATTTTTTCTGTTACCTCCGTTGTTTCACTTACCTTACGTTTGCTCCCTGTATATGTATCATGGATGAATACTTTGATCGACTGTTCGATAAACGTTTGTGGGATCGAAGTAGCGATGACTTTTGCATATTCACTTTCTTCCAAATTATCTTCTTGAAAATTTTGACTGATTTCATTTGCAACAAGTTGACTGTACTCTGTTTTTTTCGTTTGTTCGAGCAAAAAAGACTGATTAAAAAAAGTTCCTTTGACAATTCCTAAAGAAATCGTTCCTAATAAAGAAACCGTACAAATCAGTAATAAAACACCTAACCTGATACGGGATGTTTTCTCTTCTTCCATCGATTCCCTCCTTTTATGGATATGTATTTGATCATAAACGTTATTTTAATGAAATGAATACGTCTATTTTACTATTATACTAACATTAATTTGTTATCTCAATCATAACAAAGTTATTTTAATTGTCACTTTCTATTTTGAACAAGCATTTTATTATCAATATGATCAAGCCTCCTTTAGAATGAAAGTAGATTACATCTAGAAATAATGATTGGTTGCTACCTGTTCTTGATGAGAGGAGATTTTTTTATGAAAGCCGTTACTTGGCAAGGCAAACAAAAAATGGAGATTCGAAATGTTGAGGATCCCAAAATTTTAGAACCAACCGATGCGATTATCCGTATCACCGCTACAGCAATTTGCGGCTCCGATCTGCATCTTTATCATCATGGTGAAGCTGTTTTGGAAAAAGGTTATGTCGTAGGTCATGAACCGATGGGTATCGTCGAAGAAGTTGGTTCTGCTGTTACCAAGTTGAAAAAAGGGCAGCGTGTGGTCATACCCTTTAACATTAGTTGTGGGCATTGCCACTTTTGTCTGAACGAGATGGAAAGTCAGTGCGACCGCTCGAACTCTGATCAACTGTATGGTGGGTTATTTGGTTTTGGTAGTCTGAATGGCAACCATTGGGGTGGACAAGCAGAATATCTTAGAGTACCTTTTGCAGATACCACTTCTTTTATCGTACCAGACAACGACCTAGCAGATGAAAAAGTTCTTTTCTTATCTGATATTCTTCCTACAGCTTATTGGAGTGTCCAAAATGCGGGCGTGAAACAAGGCGATACAGTGATCGTCTTAGGATCAGGCCCTGTCGGATTATTTGCACAAAAATTCGCAACGATAGCAGGCACTTCTCGCGTGATCGCAGTGGACCCTGTGCAACATCGAATCGATAAAGCCGGAAGATACAACAATGTAGAAACATTTCTCTTAGAGGATGTTCAAAATGCAGGTACTGACCTCTATGAATTAACAAAAGGTGGTGCGGATGTCATTATAGACTGTGTGGGAATGGATGGATTAGAACCGGTCAACGAAAAGGCGAAAAATCTAGTTAGCTTACAAAGCGGAACGATTTCACCGATTCAGATTGCTGCAAAAGCAGCGAAAAAATTTGGAACTGTCCAAATCACAGGCGTTTACATGACTCCTGCTTCATCGTATCCTTTACAAGAATTTTTTATGCGAGATATCACTGTGAAACACGGTCAAGCACCAGTCGTTCACTTGATGCCAAAAATCTACGAGATGATTGCTGATAACCTGTTTGACCCAGCACAAATCATCACACATGCAATGCCATTGACAGATGCTGCATGCGCATATGAAATCTTTGACAAAAAAGAAGATAAAAATATCAAAGTTGTTTTGAAACCTTAGTTTTAATCAATAGTTAGGTGAGTTAAATGCCAGAAATCAAGCGAAATACGCACGAAATAGATATTGGAAAAGAAGAAGACATCGAGATACGCGGTCAACGATTCCGTCTTTATTTTCAAAATCGTTATACTTTGCTTTCACTCGCAGTCGATTTTTTGACAGGGATCTTCTATATTTTTGGAAGTGTTGCTCTTCTGACAAAGATACCCGATCGTTACAGCACCTACTGCTATCTTGCAGGAGCGGTCTTTTTGACAGCTCGCCCTGTCTTAAAAATCATCCGTAATGTCTTTATCTACGATGAAAAGAAGAAAGAAAAACTTCAGCAAAATAAAACCTAAGTTTTTATTAGAGAGAAAAGTTATGTGTCACACCTATCCAAAATGGATAGCTATCGTTCTCTTGTTTCAAAAAAGCACTTCTTCTTCTATAAACAAGCAGCCGTCTAATCTCGAAAGAGGCTAGGGCAGAAGTATTTAACTCCGAGAAATAATCCGAAATTCACGAAAATTTCTTTTCAAATCTTTGTGAATTTCGGATTATCTCCGAAGGATTTGTTTCTGCTCCTACCGTTTATTCGTTTTTAAAGAATGAAATAAAAGTGTTTCTTACTTTTGTTCCACGCTCTACGCGTTTTTTCAGGCTGAACATTTCGTCAGATCCATTTTTACAACTTCTCTAGTCTTCGGCAGTATTGATTTGATACATACGCACTGGTATTCCTTCGTTATCTTGGACCATCGATAAAAATTCCCAATCATATCTTTCATAAAAATCAGTGTGATCCGTCACGAGATACAACCGTTCGGTCCCCATATTTTTCATGTCTTTTTTCGCTAACATTAAAATTTCTTGTGCAATTCCTTGATTTCGATATTCTTTTTCTACAAATAAAGCACACAGATTAGGCATCAAATCAGGACGATCATGAAAATCATTGTCGATGATCCCTGCACCAGCGATGATTTCTTCATCTTCATTTAACACGATATACCACTGAGGAACTGGTTGTACTTGTGAGATAGTTTCATCAATACTTTCTTCATATACTGAATAAGGTAGATGCCATTTAGAAGCAAACCATTCCGCTGTCTGCTTCTTCCATTCGGGTCGTTCCCTTAACTTTAATAGTTGGTATCCTTTCATTTATCTCCCACTCCCATTCACATTTGCACTATTATAGCATGGTTATTCGTGAACACCCTCCTTTTTGCTTTTTTCTACTAAACAGCAAAGAAGATGAGATAAAAGTAAAGATTACTTTTATCTCATCTTCATATAAACTGAATTATCGTTATGCTCGATAATCAACTATTAAGCGCTTAATTCTTCTTTTCTTTTTTCTTGGATCGTCGCTACTTTAACGAACGGTAGATAGATCAAGACTGACAATAGCAAGTTGACTGCGGCTAAGATACCGCCAGAAATACTTTTCGTTGCTAAGACCCCGCCAATGATTGGTGGTGTTACCCATGGTGGCATAACTGTAGCTGCTGGAACTAGACCAGTAGAAGTAGCAAAGTAAGCTACAGATACTAAAACCATTGGTGTCAAGATGAACGGAATGAACATGATCGGGTTCAATACGATCGGCAAACCAAACATTGTTGGTTCATTGATGTTGAAGATACCTGGTGCGATCGACAAGTTCGTCACGACCATGTATGGTTTGTTTCTGCGGCCAACTAAGTAAATCGCTAATAGAAGACCTAAAGTAGCTCCTGTACCACCTAAGTTAACAAAGCTGTCAAAGAAAGGTTTGTTAACGATGAATGGTGCGCTGTGTCCTGCGGCAATTGCATTCACATTTGCTTCAATTGCTGGTGCGTTGATTGTTTGCATCAATGGATCGACCATATTTGCACCATGTAAACCAAAGAACCATAAGAATGGTGTAATGAAAGCTAAAAGTAGTGCAGATGGGTAAGAGTTTGCTAATCCCATGAATGGTTCTTGAACAAGTGTATAGAATGCACCAACGATATCAGCCACACCGAATGCAGCAAAGATTGCAGCAATCAATGCAAAGAATGAGATCGTGATCATTGCTGGTAATAGTGAAGCAAAAGCTTTCGCAACTGCTGGTGGTACACCATCAGGCATTTTGATGATCAATTTTTCATTTCCACTTAAACGAACAAAGATTTCTGTTGAAATAATCCCAACAATAATAGCAATAAATAAACCATTTGAGCTCATGCCCAAAGCTCCGCCTAGAGCGAAGAATGATCCTAAAGAAATAACGCCGGCAGATACGCCGTCTTTACGATACCCGTTTGCTAAATGATAAGCGAGTAAGAAAGCAATCAAAACAGAAAGGATCGCAAAAGTTCCGTTCCAAGCTGATGTTCCGAATCCTTTCCAAGCTTCTCCACCAAAGATTGAATTCATCAATTCTTGGAATCCTGGAATCGGTAAGTTATTGATCATTACCGCCAAAGCACCCAAGATCATTAATGGCATACTAACCATAAATGAGTCACGAATCGCAACTAAATGTCGCTGTGCCCCAATTTTAGATGCGACAGGTATAAAATGTTTCTCCATAAATGCAACAAATTTATCCATGTTTCTTTCCTCTTTTCTATTTTACCATTTCGATTTATACGCCTAAGCGACGGTATAGATCGATAATTTCTTTTGCTAAATCAGTAAAAGCAATCGAAGTCATCAGGTGATCTTGACTATGAACAGTCAATAATGTTACTTCCACATGATTCCCTTGAGCTTCTTGTGTCAGCATTTCTGTTTGAGAATGATGCGCTTGTACTAATGATTCTTCTGCATCTTTGATTTTTGCATCGGCTAATTCAAAATTGCCTTTTTTCGCAGCGGCAATCGCTTCCATTGCATCGCTTTTTGCATTTCCGCCAAACATGATCAATCCCATGATGGCTTCAAGATTTTTTTGATCCTCCATTGTGATTCCTCCAATCCTTCTTATTTATTGATTAATGATTCTGCTTGTTCCAATACTTTTGCACCATTCATCATTCCATAATCTTGCATATTGATAACATCCAAAGGAATACCTTTAGGTGCAAGTTTTTCAGCAAATTGATTTTGCATGAATCGTACTTGTGGGCCTAATAATAAAACGTCTACATTTTTTGATTCTAATTGATTATCTGCATCGGATGCTGATACAGCAAAGATATCCGCTTCGACCCCTTTTTTTTCAGCTGCTTTTTGCATTTTTGTTACGAGTAGACTAGTACTCATTCCTGCTGAACATACTAACATAATTGTTTTCTTTTCCATGTGGAACACTTCCCTTTCTTGTTTCTTACACTTTTATATAAAGCAAGTATCGTGCCAACTTTTAAAGCGCTTCACCCTTGATATAATAGCGTTTTCAACATTTTAGAGTGTATGTCCACATCAGTTTTTCGTTTACACACTAAAAATAGTGTGCAAAAATAAGAGATTTAGCCTCTTTTTTCGCTAATCTCCTAACACTATCTATCAATGTTTTTCAGCTACGTGTGTGTTCTAGTAATATTTTTCTTTCAATCTTCATAAAATCAGTACTCTATGATAGTACTCCGGAAAAAAATATCGCTAATTCATACAGCACTTTAAATGAAATAAACTACGCCTCGACGTTTTTTAAATCCCAATTCATAAGCACGACAAAAAGAAGTTGGGACAGAAGTGTTTAACTCCGAGAAATAAGAAGAAATTCACGAAAATTGCTTTTCAAATTTTTTGTGAATTTCGGCTTATTTAAGAAGGAGTTGCTTCTGCTCCCACCGTTTATTCGTTTTTAAAGCATGAGACAAAAGTGTTGCTTACTTTTGTTCCACGCTCAAACTGATTACTTTAGTCTTGTTGTAAAATCGTTTCGATTTTATCCTCTTCTTCTGATGAAAAATGGAGATTGTCCATCATTCGAACACTTTCTTGTAATTGACTCAGACGACTTGCTCCCACAAGCACGCTCGTCACTGACTCTTGCCTTAAATTCCAAGCTAATGCCATCTGCGCAAGAGACTGATTTCTTGTCTCAGCTAATTCTTGCAACAAAGTGATTTTATGCAAAGTAGGCGTTACTTGATCTTCTGAAAGAAATGGGATCTCTTTGCGATGCGCACGAGAATCTTCAGGAATCCCATTCAAGTAACGTTTTGTCAGCAGACCTTGAGCTAATGGACTAAAAGTGATTGCCCCAAGGCCATTTTCTTCAAGTACAGGGGCTAGATCATCCTCTAGCAATTCTCTTGAAAACATGTTATAACGCATTTGGTGGATGATGAAAGGCGCCTCTTTTTTTCGAAGAATCTTTGTCATTTTCTGCGTATCTTCTCCATTATAGTTAGAGATCCCAACATACAGCGCTTTTCCTTGGCGAACCAGTTGCATCAATGCTTCTGCAGTCTCTTCCAAAGGTGTTTCAGGATCTGGACGATGGTGGTAAAAGATGTCCACGTAATCAAGCCCCATTCGTTGTAAGCTTTGATCACAACTTGCAATGATGGATTTACGTGAGCCCCACTCACCGTAAGGACCTTCCCACATATGGTACCCTGCTTTACTTGATATGATCATTTCATCACGGTAAGCAGTAAAGTCTTCTTTGAAGATCCGACCAAAGTTCTTTTCTGCAGCTCCAGCCGGTCCACCATAATTATTTGCTAAATCAAAATGAGTGATCCCCATATCGAATGCGCCTCTTAAAATCTCACGTTGATTACTGATTGGATCATGGTCCCCAAAATTTTGCCATAGTCCTAAGGACAATAGTGGCAACTTCAATCCAGATTTTCCCGTTCTTCGATACGTCATTTTTTCGTAACGATCCTGTTTTGCTACATACATTGCTATCTCTCCTTTATCTTTTTAGCATAGCTACTTAAAAAAGCGCTATCATTTTATTTGTTCATCGGTTTTCGATTTACCAATGGCACCTCTGTCAAACAGCGCTCATCACTCTCCTATATAGACTGAGTGATTCTAGTTCAACTGTTACAGTTAATTATACCCTTTGGAACCAAGCATTACTAATTTTTACAGCAACTATCATCTTGTATGCTTGCTATCTGCTGAAAACTTTTTCCACACCCTGACTTTCTAGCAACACTCCATTAGTCACTATATATAGTAGTATTCTTTAAAAAAATTTCAGAATTTAAGTAGGTAAAACTTGATCGGTGCTTTTCAAATGAAGAAGCAGATTTATAATAGAAATTAGTGACTTTGATTCCTTCCCCTCCTGTATCTCATTTTTTCCGTTTAAAAAAACGATAGAGTTCATGAGAATGCTTCATCTTTTTATAGCGTTTAGGCTGTTTAAGATAGAAACGTTGATGGTAGTTTTCAGCAGGCCAAAAAGTTTTCGCCTTGCGAATCTCAGTAATGATTGGTTGATTGAATTGTCCTGATTGGCTCAATCGTCTTTTTGATTCTTTTGCTTCGACCCGTTGTTTTTCATTTTCAACAAAAATAATCGAACGATATTGTTTGCCACGATCCTGAAATTGTCCAAACGCATCTGTTGGATCTGAAATTTGCCAGTAGATGTCCAGTAATTCAGTATAGCTGATCTTTCGTGTATCAAACAGGATTTCCACCGCTTCAACATGTCCCGTGTAGCCTCCGCTGACCTGATCATAACTAGGATGTTCAACCTCTCCACCCGTATAGCCCGACAAAACAGAAAGGATTCCTTCTTTCGTTTCAAAAGGTTCGACCATACACCAAAAACAACCTCCAGCAAAGATGGCTCTTTCTTGATACGTTGAATCTGTGAGCTGGTGTTTAGAAAAATCATAGATCGTTTCTTTGTCTTGTTCGCCCGTAATTTCCGCATAAAAATCCATGACATCAGGGGTTAAGTTTCTACGAATGGCTAAAGGACGCAAATCAGCCTCTAGTTTTTCTACTTCTTGTTTGACAGAAGCCTTCTCCCCCAGCCGTTCTTTTATCTGTCGAAGTAGCTTCTTTTCCCATTCCCGCGTGTTAGGGTTCAAGATCAAATTATAAATAGTTGCAATTACTTCTTCATCCAACATCATTCACTCCCCATTTCTGTTATATGCTTTATCGCTTTTTTGAAATGATTTTATTGAAATTTAGCATAAAGAACAAGTTTACGCGAATAGTTGGTTTCTATTGGGATTATTGAAAAAGACTTTGGCGATATCCACTCAGGAAATATCATCAAAGTCTTTTTATAATAGAATGAATGTCTTATCTAGATAAACGTGCGCCATTCCCACTTTGGGCAACTTGATTGATTTCTGTTTCTGAAACTAAATTCAAATCTCCAATGATCGTCAACTTCAAGACACTGGCAGCTAAAGCAAATTGGATCATTTTTGCTTCATCAAATCCGCTAACAAGTCCATGGATCAAGCCAGCACCAAATGCATCGCCGGCTGCTACACCTTCCATGACATGCATGTTATAAGTCGTAGTTTCGTAAAATTTGCCTTCTGACAACAGTAGTGCCGTCCATTGGCTATCTTCTACTGAATAGATGTTTCTCAAAATACTCGCAACTTTCTTACAGTTTGGGAATTTTTTTGTCACTTGCACCATCGCTTTTTTAAAGGTTTCTTTTTGATCGATACCTCGGGAATCATCACCATCGAACGCTTTGATACCTAAAGTTGCTTCAAAATCTTCATCATGTGCAATACAAACAGTGACAAATTCCATGATTTTAAAAATCGTTGCTTGCGCTTGTTCTGGCTCCCATATCTTACGGCGATAGTTCAAATCAGAAATAATCTCAATCCCATGTTCTTTACAATATTGACAAGCTTCCAAGACGATTTGTTCCAACTCTTTAGAAATTGCCGGAGTAATCCCTGAGAAGTAAAAGTAATCGACATTTTTAAAAATTGTTGGCCAGTCAAATTCCGTTGCTTTGACCTGCGCAAACGAGCTATAAGCCCGATCATAGACAACATTCGTTGAACGGATACTTGCACCTTTTTCAAAGAAATAGATCCCTAACCGGTCACCACCTCGCAAACATTTTGCTGTATTTACTCCATATTTTCTCAACGTATTTATAGCGCTCTCCCCTAAAAGATTTTCAGGAAATTTAGATAAGTATTCTACTTTATTACCTAACAACGCTAAGGAAACGGCTACATTTGCTTCCGCTCCACCGTATGTTGCTTCAAAATTTTGTGTTTGCAGAATTCGTTCATTAGTTGGCGGTTTCAGCCGTAACATCATTTCCCCAAAAGTTAATATTTTCATCTTTCATCCACCTTTTCGCTTTTATAAGTTATACCTTACGAATGCTCTTCAATTTATCGGCATATTGTGTGGCTACTTCAGTCACTTTTTCGAAATCGCCTGTAGCAGCTGGTGCTAGTAGGTTGCCGCCAACGCCTACAGCAACAACACCTGCAACAAACCAATCCTGCATATTTGCAAGGCTGACTCCACCAGTTGGCATGATATTCAAGTGAGGGAGTGGCGCTTTGAATGCTTTGACAATGCTAGGACCAAAAGTACTTCCTGGAAATAGTTTGACGATATCTGCACCATAAGTGAGTGCTGTTTTCATCTCTGTAATGGTCATACACCCTGGTAAATATGGGATTTGGTATAAGTTACAAATTTTAGCCGTTTCTTTGTCAAAACAAGGGCTAACAATGAATTCCGCTCCCGCTATGATAGCTAATCGTGCGGTTACTGCATCAAGTACAGTACCTGCACCAATAACGATCGTGGGATCTTTTTTATAATTTGCAGCTAATTCTGCAATCGCATGATCAGCATTCGGAACTGTGAACGTCAATTCGATCCCAGTGATTCCACCTTTAACAATCGCATTGCTTGCCTTGATTGCTTCTTCCACAGTTTCCCCACGGACAACTGCAATCACTCCGGCATTTTCTAATTTATTTAAAATAACTGTTTTTTTCATAATTTTCTCTTCTTTCTATTTACGCATGCGTATGGACATTTGGAAAATGTTTTTCCGTTGTATGCAATTTCTGTGTGATTTTTTTATGATTAAAGAATGCAAGACCTAAAGTGACAATACCTAAGATGATTGCTCCTGTAACACCAATGTTGACCGTTAATTGATAAACGATCCATGAAAATGGACTAGCTGCAAAATCGATAGAGGCAACCGCACTTGTTCCTTTTGGTATCAGTGATGCATTCACAACTTGCACTGCTTTTGTAAAAATTGGTGCGAGTGAAGTGGCAAACCAAACCCCACTTACTAAAGTCAAGATACCAGTTAATAAAGATCGCAAGACATTTCCCTTTGTATAAGGTAAGACCAATGGGAAGATATAAATCAACCCCGATAAAGAAGCTAAGGGTAAAAATTTATTGCCAGGAATAATAACAGATAAGAATAAAATGATTGGTACCAATAACAACGAACAAACTAATGTCACAGGATGTCCAATGACTAAAGCAGGTGTCATCCCAATGTTTAGTTGACGTCCACCTTTCAATTTGGAGCTGATCAATTCTTGCGAGCGTTTAGATATCGGATTCAATCCTTCAATAAATTGACCTGTGATTTTAGGGATCAACACCATGACTGCCGACATCGTAATACCTAAACTCAACATTTCTGCAATTGAGTATTGCGCAATTACTCCTAATAAAATCCCTACAATCACACCAAGAAAAAGTGGTTCTCCCACAATCCCAAATTTTTCTTGCAACTTTTTCGCATCTAAGTCTACTTTATTCAAACCAGGAATTTTTTCTATTATCCAGTTTGTAATGATTGCAAATGGAATAAAACCTATACAAAATGCTTGCGGAATCGAAATCCCTTTCATTTTATCACCGTAAAAATGTTCAACTTGATTTTGTGACCGATCAGCCCCAACAAGTGTAATAGCTACTGCGATGACTACACTAAAAAGACCCCATAAAAAACTATTCGTTGCAATCGAGACAATTGAGCCAATAAAAGCAAAATGCCAATAATTCCACAAATCAATATTGACTGTATTCGTCGTCTTTGTTAGTAACATGACGACGTTTACAAGCAACCCCAAAGGAATAACAATTGCACCAACTTCTGTTCCATATGCAACTGCAGCAGCTGCTGGCCAACCAATGTCTAACACTTTTAAATTTAATCCGTACAATTCCACCATCCGATTAACAGCTGGTCCTAAGTTATCTGCTAATAATTTAGTCACTACACTCAAACCAACAAAACCGATACCGACCGAAATACCAGAACGTAAAGATTTCGAAACACCTAATCCTAGTAAGATTCCGAATATAGTAAAGATGATTGGCATCATCACACTTGCCCCTAAGCTCATAATATAATTAATAACAATCATAATTTTTCTCCTTAAAAAATAATCTTTATTCACTTATTCACAAATAACTTTTAACACTAAGCCTTAAGCTTCCAAAACAACTCTTGCTACCTTGAAAGATTAAGACTTACTGCTCTATTTTTTATTTATAGTTTTTTGTCTATGGTTGTTTGCCAATATAAGCTAAAATACCACCATCAACGTACAGAATGTGACCGTTAACAAAATTAGAAGCATCTGAAGCAAGGAAGACTGCAGGACCTTGTAAGTCATCTGTGTTTCCCCAACGCGCAGCTGGTGTTTTAGAGATAATAAATTGATCGAATGGATGACGAGAACCATCTGCTTGGAGTTCTCTCAATGGTGCAGTTTGCGGTGTAGCAATATAACCAGGGCCAATTCCGTTACATTGGATATTCGCATCCCCATATTCAGAACAGATGTTACGAGTCAGCATCTTCAATCCACCTTTTGCTGCTGCATATGCACTTACTGTTTCACGTCCTAACTCACTCATCATTGAGCAAATATTGATGATTTTTCCGTGCCCATTTTTGATCATTCCTGGGATGACCGCTTTAGAGACAATAAAAGGCGCATTTAAATCTACATCGATAACTTGTCGGAAATCTTTGGCACTCATTTCTAACATTGGAATTCGTTTGATTATTCCAGCATTATTCACTAAAATATCAATCAAACCAACCTCATCTTCTACTTTCTTGATGAAATCAGTAACTGATTCTTCATCCGTCACATCACAAACATATCCTTTTGCAACGATCCCTTTTTCTTTATACGCAGCAATTCCCTTGTTCACTAATTCTTGTTTGATATCGTTGAACACAATGGTTGCACCTGCTTTTGCAAAAGCCGAAGCGATCGCAAAACCAATTCCATATGAAGCACCAGTGACTAACGCTATCTTCCCTTTTAAGCTAAATGAATCTAACGAAAAACTTTACATAAAAATTCTCTTTTCAAATAATTTCTTATACAGAAATAGCAATAACCCATAAGGAAATCACGTGTTTATTATAGGACTAGGCTCCCCCTTTTGTAACCGCTTTTCATTTAAATAATTTTTATTGTTTTTTTTTTGATTTATTTTTCACATGAAAACAGTATATTTATTAAGTTTCTCCAATCCAAAAAATATATAAAATAACTGACATTATTAAATGCTTATTATTTGTTTCCCATCATAGTAAAAAGCAAATATATCCACAATCTTAAAAAAGAACCGATACTTATTCTTCCCTTAAAAAGATACACGAAATAAAACTTGACTCTACTTAATTTCCGTAGAATCAAAGCTTATAGATGCACTATATTCTTTCGTGCGGAGGGCCTTACAAAAAAGCTGCAAACACAAATTTATTTTTTATCCAATAAAATAGAACCTCCCAAAAATAGCGATCACTACTTTTGGGAGGTCCCATTGACTTTTCAACCTATATTTTTTACAAGTGCACTTGTGTATTTATTCTATTTATTGATAATACACTTCATCTAGAAATAGTCCTTGTGCAGGCACTGTTTCACCCGCTTGCTTTCGTATTTTGTTGTCAAAAATCTCATCGATTTCTGTGACTTGCATTTTGCCTGTTCCAATATCCAGCAAAGTTCCCATGATGATCCGCACCATCTTGTACAAGAAACCATCACCTACAAATGTAAAGTGCAACATTTGTCCTTCTTGTTCGATCGATAGTTCTTGAATCGTCCGAACCGTTGATTTTTTCGTCTTTTTCAATGCCGAAAAACCAATAAAATCATGTGTGCCCTCTAATTTTTGGCAAGCTTCCTTCATTTTAGCAAGATCTAACGTTTGGGGAAAATAAAAACTATGATTGCGTTCGAAAACTGTTGGAATTGTTTCATTCCAGACATAATAGCTATATTTCTTACCTTTTGCGTTGTAGCGTGCATGGAAACGTTCAGGCATTTCTTCGATTTGTTTCACCACGATATCTCTTGGCAGATAGCGATTCAAAAAAGCAAGTATTTCCTGTAGGGCCATCTCCGAGGAAGTTTTAAAGTTTGCTACTTGTCCCCTCGCATGTGTTCCAGCATCTGTTCTGCCAGAACCAATGATTTCGATTGTTTCACCAGTCATCTTTGCTAACGTTGCTTCGATTTTTCCTTGGATCGTTTTATCGTCATCACCTAGCCGTTGCCAACCAGAGTATCGTTTACCATCATATTCGATCGTTAATTTTATGTTTCTCATCTAAATTTATAAGCTCCTTCATGGAATTTTTTATGCCTTAGTCGATTCATCTTATCATTTTGAAACTCAAAATCAAGGTTTTATTTGCAAGATACTTAATATTCCAATCGGCAAATAATTAAAGAAGAAACTAAGACGTTGCCAGAAACCTAATTGATTCAACAGTGGCAACCGATTCACCCCAGGTATCCTAGCTAAACCGTACCCACTAGCAACTAAAAAGCTAATGATCGTCAATCCCAAAAAAAGCTGACTGAATTGCGTATTTCCCATTGTACGATAAATGAGAAAAACAATTAAAGGAAAGAGTAGGAAACCAGCATAACCGATCCCTGAACCTATATTATGGAGCCAAGTTGACAGATTCCATGAGGATTCGTTCGTATCCACACTGAATAATCCAGTAAAAATACAGTCGCATACCCCATAAAAACCAATAGCTGCAGCTAGCATCAAAGCCAATGGCCTTGATACCGCTACAAAAGTCTGATACACAGCAGGGAGCGCTAGAACAAAGAAACAGCCTGAAACAACTGACCAAATCAAAAAAGCTTTTCTAACAGGACTGCCCACATCGCCAAAAAGACTGATCACTGAGGTCATTTGATTTAATTGAGTATAGAAAAAACCTAAAATATATGGTGTCAAAAAATCACTCACGACACCCGCTAATAAGAAATAAAAACCATATCTACGTAAAAATTCCATATTCTCCCTCTTCTCGTATCTAAGAAAAACAATCTCAACCAGTTCATTTAAAGATTGCCTTACTTTACTCTATGGAAATTGTATCTAACTATGGAAAATTAGACAAGTTTCACTATATTCGCTTTTGGTTGTATTTTTTCTTGCACTTATTTCGAAAAAAAGAATATGGGACAAATCTAAAAATCAGTTTTGCTACAGACTCTCGAATAAACGGCTTCCAAAAGTCAGTTTTTTTGAAAATTTCAAAAAAACGGGCGTGAGACAAAAGTAAGAAACACTTTTGTCTCATTCTTTAAAAACGAATAAACGGCGGGAGCAGAAGCAACTCCTTCGGAAATAAGCCGAAATTTTCGGAGTTAAACACTTCTGTCCCAGCCTCATTTTTCTCTCTTATCAACCCTAAACGATTTTTGTCTCAATCTCAATCTAATTCATGGAGTTGTTCAACCTCGTTCTTCTCGGTAATCTTTTGGAGATTTGCCTACGATCTTCTTGAATAGTTTAGAAAAATAAGTCGTGTTATTGTAACCTATCTCAGCAGATATCTCATTGATATTCTGATTGCTGTGGAGGAGCAGCCACTTTGCCTGTTCGATACGCAAATGATTGAGGTAGGCAGAAAAACTTTTTTTCGTTTCTTTCTTGAATAATTGTCCAAGATACATGACATTCAAATGCAAGTTCTCGGAGACATCTTTCAAGGTCAATGGTTCTTTGAACTGTTCATGTAAAATCGAGATCACTCGCTCAATATTCTCACTATATTTCTTTTGTTTTTGTTGAGCTTTGATCAGAGACAGCAATAATTCATGGAGTTCTTGCACTGTTTTAGCCTGATTGATGTACTGTATCCCTTTGAAGTATTCCTCATCTTCTAAACTGATCAATTCTCTTTGGATATCCATGAACAGTAAGAAACTAAAATGTCGGATATCTTCTGGCGTCATGACGGCTGTCTGAAACTGCTCAAAAAAATCGGTCACCATCTGTTGTGCTACGTCCAATTGACCACTTTGAAGTGAGCGGCTAAACGAAGAAAAGTCAATGGCCTGTTCTTCCGCTGCGGCTTGCTCTGCAAAAAAGATTTGTTGGTCCTTCTCCCCATAAAACTGGTGTAGCTGTAGATTATCTTTCGCATGTTGATAGCTTTCAGGGATCTTATCTAAATCTGCTGTTTCATCCCCTATACTGATGAACCACTCTTGATCGGTACACTGATTTTGGATAAAACGACAAAATCTTGAAATCGCTGTTTCATTCAGCAACAGCGTAAATAGAAGCATCTCACCGAAATTTCGTTGTGAATAAAAGGATTCTTGCTGATTTCTCAGCCACTCATAGACTGGTTTTTCCATCGTCCGTGGGAGCTGGGCCAATAAAATACGTCTTTGCTCTCCTCCTATTTTTGCTAACAGCTCTTCTTCGCTCGATTCATCAAGTTCCTCATTGAGCCATTGACTAAAAAGGACTTCTTGATAAATCTCTTGCTGGTTTTTTTGCTCATTTTGTTGATCTAACCGTTGCTTCACTTTTTTAAGGCTGTCACTTAGTTCTGCTTTATTGACTGGCTTCATCAGGTAATTGACCGCACCTAGTTGCATCCCACTCTTTAGATAATCAAATTCCTGATAACCAGAAAGTATCATAAATTCAAATGTATGGTGTTCTTTTTGTGCCGCTTCGATAAATTCAAGACCATTCATCTCAGGCATCGTCACATCTGTTATGACTAAATCGATTTTCTGGTTTTCTAGTATTGATAGTCCTTGCATAGCATTTTCGGCAGTTGCTACCACTTGAAATCCTAGACTTGGCCAGTCAATGATCTTTTTCAGTCCAGTCAAAATCATATATTCATCATCTACTAATAATACTCGATACATCTTTCTTCCCCTTTTCCTTGAATGTGATAGTAACCGTTAGACCTCCTTCTTTATTTTTTGTCAATCTCATTTGATAACTGCTGCCAAAGCTAGCACGCAATCGTTCATTGACATTTTGCAAGCCAATCGACTGGTAAAGTTCGACTTTGGGTTGTGCCAGTCTAGCTTCGATCTCTTCGATGCGTTCTGGTGTGATCCCTTTACCGTTATCTTTGACGACGATCATTACTCGCTGCCCTTCACGAAAGACTTTGACACTCAATGCATTATCGAAACGAGTAAAGTCAATCCCGTGTTTGAAATAATTTTCGATCAAAGGTTGGATCACAAATTTGGGTACTTCGATTTTTTCTAGCTCAGGAGCAAGAGAAAAATGATAGGCAATGCGGTTCGGATAACGCATTTGATATAAATAGACATACTTTTCACAAAAATCCAGCTCTTCTTTTAAGCTGATCGTTTTTTCCTGATTTGTATTGTTCCGTAACAATGCCGAAAATGCGTAAACTACATCAGCTAGTTCTTCGCTTCCTTCACTTAGGGCATACATTCGGATATATTCCAGTGTATTATATAAAAAATGCGGGTTGATCTGCGCTTGTAGTGCACGCATATGCGCATCTTGTTGTTTGATTTCCAATTTGTAGATGTCTTCCACAAACTGATTGATACTATCTAGCATTTCATTGATACCGATTGACAGATCCTTCAATTCATATTCTGTCAAAGTAGTATCGATGCGTGTATCCAGATTTCCTTTCGCAGTTTCATCCATTGCGGACATGACGATATCCACTTGTTGCGAATAACGTTTGAATGTGCGGTACAAAAAGTAAAGTAGGACGCCATCTAAAATGATCACTCCAACCACTAAAGGTGCAAGATTTCTGGCAATTGCCTGCCGAACGGACTGGCGATCCAAAGTAGCTAATACTCGATAATCATCTGGCAATCGCTGATAGCGGACAAAGTTGCGCTGATTTAACTCTTCGATCGGCAATGTAGAATTTTTTTGGAGGCTCTTTAGAATCGTCTGCTCTTGCATCGTCAATACTGTTTTAGGCATACCCTTGTCATGGAAAGTATAGAGCCGATTCGTCGTTCCTGAAATCATATATAGCGACAACCCGTTGAAAGAATTCAGACTTTCCAAGGTAGCGTCCAGTTCTTGTTTATCAAAGCCAATAAAGATACTCCCTACTTCACTCCCACCTTGTGTGATGGACAGTTTAATATAAAATGCATCTGAAAGCTTTGGCGTACCACTGTGAATAGTACCTCCTTTGTTCTCCATTGATGATTCAAAGTATTCAGGCAGTTGGCTAAAGACGACATACAAAGTACTGACTTCTTCATAATTCACATAGATATCCCGTATTTGATTGGGAAAGGATTGAAAATCTGCTATGTTTTGCTGTTGGTCATAGGCATACATCAAATACTGATCGATGGGTTTGGTCAAGTAAGTGGTCGCATTCTCGATTTTTTCTGAATTTCCGAATAACTGATCTTTGATGATTTTACTTAGGGTAGTTTTGTCATTCAGTGTCCGACTTGTGCTTTGCAGTGCTTCATTCGTCATTTGTTCTGCTTGTGCTTGTGTTTGCATCCAAGTATGGACACTAATGATCCCTGTAGCTAACATCGTCAATAAGATCATGACAAGCGCATACTTTCTCAGCAACCGATTCAATAATGTCCCCTTCGCAAATAAGATACGTAGCTTACTCATAGCTTTCCAATTGCGTGTCTAACTTTTCACGCCACTGTTTGGTCACCAAGCCGTTCCAAACGGTGAGCAGTCCGATCAAACCGAAAAGAATCAATCCCTTGTAATTCCAAGTGATCCAGAAAATAATGCCCCCGCCGATCAGTAATTTTAAAAATGCGGGAAAACTAGAAAAACTAGAGACAAAACTTAATTTTAGTAAATTAGGCAGCGAGATTTCATATTCGCTATCTAAGATCAAACTATATTGATACGTTTCATAAGCATAAAGTAAGGCAAAAATAAGTACAAAATCGATCACTAAAAACAAGATTCCCTTGATTTGAACGGATAGATACAAATTATAACCAAGCAAAAGTGCAATGACTAAAAATAAACCAAACAACAGATTTCCTCGCTTAAACGATTGTTTGAAAATTTTCCATCCCCGCTTAAACGTAATTTCTTTATACTCAAACTCGTACGTATAAAATAGTTCATTCACAGCCTTGCATGCTGGACCAATCCCTAGAACGATCCCTCCAAGTACTGTGTATGCCCAAAAATATAACGTCAGTTTCATAACGACCCAGACTCTGATAAATAATGTTTCCAATGCTTTCCCTAACATAACTATCCCCTCCAAGAACGACTTGTATTCCTTTTCATTATACAAGAGCAACGTATAAGTAAACCACACTTTTTCTACGATACCCTAATTTATTTTTCTTTTTATAAACATTTACTTTACTAAAAAATAAGCAGAATCAACCAAAAATCTGAAGTGCAATTTTCGGAAAAATTCTGCTTATCTTTAGGAGCTTAGCACTTTGACTTAGCTTCTTATTTATTTACTTTCTTTTTGAAATGCATCGTATTGTTTTTGCATTTCCGTCAATACTTTGTCATAACCTGCTTTATCTAAAGCATCCATCAATTTAGGTAATGTTTCATCTGGATCAACTGTTCCTGTATTCAAGCCATCCAAATATTGGTTCATGACATTTGAAATGTTACTCATTTCTGTTTTCACGTTATCTGTATTGAAGCTGAATCCTAAGATTGGTGATACTTCTGCATCCGCAATCGATTGATCTCTTTTAGCGATCATTTCATCTGTGATCGTGTCTTGTGTATAAAGGATCTTGTTGTTTCCTGTATTCCAAGCAGACATATGCATATTTGGTTGGTAGCCATCTAGCAATTTGATTTTGTCATTGCCATCTTTCTCCCATGCTTCGCCTTCGATTCCCCATACTAAGCCATTCAACAGTTCTGGATCACTGTTTAGTAATCCCAAGAATTCAACTGCTTTTTCTTTGTTTTTAGAGGTATTAGAAACAACGAAGTTTGCCATTTGTGCTTGTGCTGTTGATTTCAATGGTACAGTGATTGCTTTTGAAACCAATTCTTGTTTTGCTGCATTCGTTAAGATCGTATCACCATAATCGTAAGGTCCTTGTGTTTCTCCACGCATCAACCAAGTATTTCCTTCTAAAGGATAATCTTTGTTGCTTGTTGCAGCATCACTTGGGATCAATTCTTGTTTGTACCAGCTGTGCATCGTACGTAACATTTCGACAAATGATTCATTTTCATATTGATTAATGATTTTTGTTTTATCTCCGTTCAAGTCAACAGCAAACGGTGATACATTTCCTAATGGATAATCGAAATCTCCTTGGACTCTGAACCCTTGTCCAATCGCAAACGCTGATGTGTTTGGTTCTTTTTCGTGGAATTCTTTCAAGACTTTTTCTGCATCTGCATATGTTTCAATTCCATCAATGGATAAATTATATTTATCAAGCAACGATTTATTGAATGTCAATACTTGTTGGGCAAAGACATTCCCGTTAACTGGCATGGCATACAATTTCCCATTGACTAAGTTTCCTTTTATATATGCCTCATCTAAAGAGTCATACGCTTCTTTTGCATATTTTGGTGCTAGATCTGTTAAATCAGTGAATGCTCCTTTTTGAGCGTTCGATACATAGTTATTGGCATAAGCAATATCATAATTTTCAACTGACGAGATGATGACGTTCATTTTTTTCTCGTAATCGCCCCAGCCAATGTAGTTGATATTCACTTTCACACCGATTTTATCTTCAATTCTCTTATTTGCGACATCCATCAATTGATCAAAATTATCTGGTTTGTCCCCAATTTGATACATTTGTAGCGTGGTTGAGTCACTTGCATCGGCCTTATCTTTTGAACCTGATCCGCAAGCTGCCAACGTTCCTACCATCAGTGCGGAAACCCCTGTAAAGGCTAGTTTCTTCCATAACTTCATTTTTCTTCCTCCTAAATAAGTTTTTATTTTTTGTTGCATTATTCTTTTACTCCACCAATCGTTAAACCCTTAACAAAATGTTTCTGGAAGAATGGATAGCTGATTGCGATCGGCAATGTTGAGATAACGACGATAGCCATTCGAGCTGATTCTCCCGGAACAGAAGCAAGTCCGCCTGATAATTGACTTCCTGCTCCTGAATTTTGTGTCAAATATTGAATGTTGCTTTGGATCTTCATCAATAAATACTGTAAAGGAACTAATTTATCATCTTGGATGTAAAGCAAGGCATTAAACCAGTCGTTCCAATACCCTAAGGCTGCGAATAAACTAATGGTCGCAATCCCTGGAATTGCTAAAGGTAAAACAATCTGAACGAAAATCCGTAATTCAGTCGCCCCATCGATCCTAGCTGATTCAATGATCGAATCAGAGACTGAACGTTTGAAGAAGGTACGCATCACAATGATATTGAATGGGCTGACCGCCATCGGTAGAATCAATGCCCAGATGGTATCTTTTAGTTGTAAAAGATTTGTCATGACCAAGTAGTTTGCTACCATCCCTGGTGAAAACAGCATGGTGATCAAACAAAAAACGGTAAAGAAGCGACGGAATGGAAAGTTCGATCGTGAAATCGCATATGCGTATAACGAAGTTGCGGTACTGTTGATCAACGTTCCTAGTACCGTTACGAGAATCGTCACGAACAAGGCTTGGAAAATCTTATCTTGCATTTGCCCGAAAAGATAGGTATAGCCAAATGTACTGAATTTTTCTGGCCAAAAACTATATCCATTTGTGGATAGTGCTGATTCTTCGGTAAAAGAAATGGCAATAACAAACAGAAATGGCAAGATACAAGAAAGAGCAAAAATTGCAATCAATATATTGGAGAAGAAATTCGCTGTTTTATTAAATGAGCGAATTTGGACTCGTTCAACTTTCTTTTTTTTCATTTTTCTCCCCCTTAGAACAATGCAGATTCGCTATCAAAACGACGTGCAATCGTATTTGTGATCATCAATAAGACAAACCCTACAACCGATTGATACAGGCCAGCTGCGGCAGTCATCCCAAAGTCACCTGTAGAGGTCAAGCCATTATAAATATAAGTATCCAACACTTGTGTTACATCATAAAGTGCCCCCGAATTTCTCGGAATATTGTAGAACAAACCAAAGTCTGCACGGAAAATGTTTCCGACAGCTAAGATCGTCAGGATCGTCATTAGCGGTACTAATTGAGGTAGTGTCACATGCTTGATCTGCTGCCATTTGCTTGCGCCATCGACCATCGCTGCTTCATAGTAAGTTGGATCGATCCCCATTACTGAAGCAAAGTAAATGATACTATTATAGCCAATCCCTTTCCATGTTCCAATAAAGACTAAGATGAATGGCCAATACTTCGGTTCGTTATACCAATTGATTGCTTCTCCACCATGTCCTGTGATCCATTGGTTGAAGATCCCTTTATCCGGGCTCAAGAAAGCGTAAACAAAATAGCTGATAATGACCCACGATAAGAAATATGGAAGTAACGACATCGTTTGATAGACTTTTACTAAACGTTTATTTCTCAACTCACTCATGATGATAGCAAATACAACGGAAATCAATAAGTTTAATAGAATAAATGTCACATTATATAGAACGGTGTTTTTAGTAATCAAGAAAGCTTGATCCGAAGAGAATAAAAATTTGAAATTGTCCCAACCGACCCATGGACTCTCTCGTAAACTAGCTAAAAATCCGTCAGCTGAAATATGGAAGTTCTTGAAAGCTACAACATTTGCTAATACGGGGATATAAAAGAAAAAAATCATCCAGAGCATACCCGGGATCGCCATAAAAACTAATGCTTTATATCTCCATAAATTAGCAAAAAAATGATTTAACCCCTTTCTCTTTTTCATCTTAAAACTCCTTTCATGTCATTCACAACGCAATTATAGCGCTTACAAAAACAAGAATAAATAAACAAACTATAGATAAAATGAAACAAATTATAGAGAAGCTGTCGGATAGACGTGTTTCACTCCAGGAAATAAGAAGCAATTTATGGGAATTACTGCTGAACGAATGTTTGCTAAAACTGATGGATGCGACAACATGGCGAAGGTGATGGTAAAAAAACAGAACATCAACGATGGCGCTGATGTCCTGCTTTTCTCACTTTATTTATTCTGTTCTTGCAACTGGAGCAATTCAGCTTCTGTCAGTTCTCGATATTCACCGTTATCTAATGAGTTAGGTAAAGAGAAGCCCCCCATGCGGATTCGTTTTAAATAAGTGACTTCTTTTCCGACTGCTTGGACCATTCTCTTCACTTGATGAAATTTTCCCTCATGTAAAATCAGCCGAATCTTCGATGTTTCTTCTTCACTATCGACAGCATCGATAAACAGTTGCGCTGGCAATGTTTGTTCGTCTTTATCGATAACCAAGCCTCGTGCAAAGCTTTGTTGATCCTCCGCTGTCATGATTCCTTTTACTTCTGCAAAGTATTCTTTCTCCACATGTTTTCGCGGTGATAGTAACCGATGGGCTAACTGGCCATCATTTGTCAGGATCAATAACCCTTCGGTATCTTTATCCAAACGCCCTACAGGAAAAAGATCTTCTCGATAATCCTCATCACTTAATAGATCCATCACTGTTTGCTCATAGTTGTCTTGTGTCGCTGAAATGACACCTGCAGGCTTGTTTAATACATAATAAAAATCTTTTTGATAGACTAGCGGTTCATCCAGATAAGTAATTTGATCGTCAAATTCCTTCACTTGGAATTTATCACTTTTGATGACTTTTTCATTGACTTTTATTTGTCCTTTTTTGATAAGCACTTTTACTTCTTTACGGCTGCCGATGCCGACTTCTGCTAAAAATTTATCTAAACGCATAGACTCACTTCCATTCTTTCATTGAAAAAGAGTTAACGATAATGACACGCATAATCTTTAACTCCTTTGATTGTTTATTTGATTCTTAAACGATGACGTAACCGGATCATGCTTGGTCCTAATAAGCGTTCCGCTAATCGAAGTTTAAGGGCGAGGTAGGCATAGACAAAGCCACCTACTCCTGCAACCAGCAAGATCAACAACAGGGATTGAAACTTGCTTTCTTGGCTCAAGAAGATGCCGAACAACAGTTTTGTGAGCCACGCTACGAGTAACATCATCACTGTCAGGATAAAGATCAGTAAAGTTCTTCGCCAAACGAAACTTGGTTTAAAATGAGCGACTTGGTGGATTTTTTTCAAAATCAACGTACATGACACGGCAAAGCCGATCATCGTTGCAAATAAAGGACCATAGACTTCGAATAGACGAATCATTGGGTACTGCAAGACCAGTTTTACGACAAAGCCGATCGCCAAGTAACGGATAGCAGCCGCATTTTCAAACATTCCTTGTAACATATTGGAAACAAGCATATAAAGCCCTAAGAACAGACCGGCAAAACTTGCTTGGATCAATACATGACTGCCTAATCGATCTGGGGTATAAAACAAAGTATTCAGCGGGTAAGATAAAAGCATTACCCCAAACGTCGCGGGAAACATAAAGAAAGAGAAGAGTTGGAGATTCCCACTCGTTAGTTTGGCCAGTCCTCGGTGGTCTTTCAATGTCACCGCTTCTGTGATCAATGGTAATCCGGTAGATGCAATCGATGTCGCTAATGCGATCACGACCATTGTCAGCTTATCAGGGTTTGCACTAAAGATCGAAAAAAGATCCAACAACTGTGCTTTAGAGTACTCGGTAGTGGCAGACATGATGTTGATAAACGTAAACTGGTCCACTAGTTTGAAAATCGTTACACCAGAACCCACGATGATAAATGGGATCGCTTCTTTGATCGTATCTACCAACAATTCTTTCGTTGCGATATTTACTTGATTATTGCTGTACTGCACACGGGCAGAGGAATAGCGTTGATGTTTTTTCAAAAAATAAAGCAGGACGAGGATACTTGCCACCATACCGATAAATGCGGCAAATGTCGATTGCGTAACTGCAGTGACATAATCCCCCTTCATGACCTTCATGATGATAAACGTCGTGAGTAACAAATAAAAGATCCGCGCCACTTGTTCAACGATTTGTGAGAGCGCATACGGCATCATTTCCTGGTTACCTTGGAAATATCCACGGATCACACTCATACAAGGAAAGACGAGGATCGCAATACTGAGCGAACGCATCGTCGGAATCAGGTCTTCTCCACCGCCAGAAGCATGTGCCAACCAAGGAGAAGCCACATACATAAATACGGAAAATATGATACCTAAGACACCCATCATCTGTAACGCTCGAATAAACAACTTCCGAGAAGTACCATATTCATTCAATGAGTTGTAACGAGCCGTTTGTTTGGCGATTGCAGCCGGTATCCCAGCCGTAGAAATCAGTAAGAACAATGCATAGATATTGTAGCCCATATTGAATAATCCATTGGCAGCTTTCGCATTTTCGCCCATCCAGGCATACCATGGAATAATATACACAGCCCCCAGCAAGCGAGAAATGATATTGCTGGCAGTCATCCAAGCAGAACCTCTTGTCATCTTCTCTTGTGGGGACAAATCTTCAGTTGCTGATTTTCGTTGAGTATTCATCGATTCGATTCCAACTTTCTACAATGCATTACCACTATTTTAATTGCAAAAAGCAAAACTAGCAATCTTTTTTGTATGAATTTCCTGACAGCTTCTTCAACATAGATAGCGTTTTCTTATGTCGTTGCTTTTTTATTTTTATAGGAAGGAGATAAAATGGAACGTCCGAAAAATCATCTTGCAAAATTTTGATAACTCTCGCTGCTTTCCTGAAAATACTTCAACCCTCTCACTTGATTTAGCAGGAGATACAAGTGACTAGTATAGCTCCCTCTCCTGCCGTTTCTCATCTATCTAGAGAAACTCACTTGTTTTTTTGTGGCTACCGTTCGGTATTCGCTACATCCAGTGAATTTTCCTACCTGCCTTTCGTCATTCTAGCAAGTTGCCTTGAATGTGCTATAATGAATCAAGAAATCCAACGAAAATGAAGTGAGGGATGATCCAGTGAACTTCTCTTTAGAAGATGTCCGCAACTTATTATTAAAAGAAAACCTATTAAAAGAATTTGTTTCTGAAAAAGGGTGGCATTTAGACGCCCCTGATCAGTTTACCTTTAGAAAATTAAGCTATGATTCCCGGCAAGTCGATGCCGAGACTTTATTTTTCTGTAAAGGATTAAACTTTAAAGAAGACTATCTAACAAGTGCCGTCTCACAAGGATTGCTGTATTATGTAGCAGAACAACCTTACGAACAGTCGGCAGTCGGCATTATCGTGACCGATATCCGTAAAGCAATGGCGATCCTTTCCATGGCGTTCTATGGCTATCCACAAAATGATCTGCAGGTGATCGGCTATACTGGGACAAAAGGCAAAACCACTGCTGCCTACTTTACTAAAGCGATCCTAGACTATACAACAGCGAATAAAACAGCGTTACTTTCCACGATGAATACAACACTAGATGGAAAAACGTATTTCAAATCTCATTTAACAACGCCGGAATCCTTAGATCTATATCGTATGATGGCCGAAGCTATAAATAATGGGATGACCCATTTGGTGATGGAGGTTTCTTCTCAAGCTTACAAGACACAACGTGTTTATGGACTGACTTTAGATGTAGGGATTTTTTTGAATATTTCACCTGACCATATCAGCCCAATCGAACATCCGACATTTGACGATTATTTTTATTGCAAACGTCAGTTGATCTTAAATTCAAAGCAAGTGATCTTGAACTATGAAAGTGATTATTTTGATTTGCTGAAAGAGACAGCTACTGTCTATGGTATTCCTGCCATTGTTTATGGTCGTTCCACACAAGCAGATTACGAAGTCCAAAGTTTAAACGACGGGAGCCATACCTTCCAAGTAATCAATCATCA
Organism: Enterococcus sp. VV15; assembly: GCF_005236045.1. Taxonomy (NCBI): domain Bacteria; kingdom Bacillati; phylum Bacillota; class Bacilli; order Lactobacillales; family Enterococcaceae; genus Enterococcus; species Enterococcus sp. VV15. The sequence goes on along the minus strand of NZ_QPTY01000013.1, from coordinate 20,949 downwards.
TGGTAACTTAGCGATCGATATGACTTACACGATCAAATTAGCTGGTGATTTCAATCAAGAGAATGCGACTAGCGCGATCATTGCGGCAGCATTGACTGGTGCCTCTGCCACAGATGCACAACAGGGTCTAAAAGAAGCCCGTGTTCCTGGACGAATGGATCAACTTGTACAAAAAAACGGCGCCCACGTTTATGTAGACTACGCCCATAACTATCTAAGTTTGAAAACCTTGCTCGAATTTGCTAAAAAGGAACATCCTAAAGGGAAAGTCATTGTTGTACTGGGAAGTCCAGGCAATAAAGCCATTTCTCGCCGACATGATTTTGGCAAAGTTCTATCTGAAACAGCAGATATCGTCTTCTTGACCGCAGATGATCCTGCATTTGAAGATCCACAAAAGATCGCAGAAGAAATCAATGAAGCAATCACTAATCCTGATTTAGACGTCCATTATGAAATGGACCGCCCAACGGCAATCAAAAAAGCCCTAGCGAAAAGTACTCCCGCAGATTCAGTTGTCATTGCTGGGAAAGGTGTTGATCCCTATCAAAAGATCAATGGGGTCGATGTTCCGTATGAGGGAGATTACGAGGTCGTCAAACGATTGCTTGAAGAGTAAACAAAAAAGAGGTCGAGACAAAAATCGTTTAGGTTTGAGATATTGGAGAGAAAAGAACGAATAAACGGTCGGAGCAGAAGCAACTCATTCGGAAATAAGTCGAAATTCACAAAAATTTGAAAAGCAATTTTCGTTAATTTCTTCGTATTTCTCGGAGTTAAACACTTCTGTCCCAACCTCTTTTTTGAAATTTCCGAAAAACCTGACTTTTAGACGCCGTTTATTCGATAGTCTGTAGCAAAACTGATTGTTAGATTTGTCTCGACCTCTTTTTTACAAAATTTGTTATTCAGCTGCTGCTAATTCAGCTGCTTTTTCTCTTTCTTCTGTCAACAATTTGTTGTCGTAGAATTTGATGAATGGCAACCAGATAAAGAAAGCAAGGATTGCGCATAGTACAGCTAATACAGCCGCTCTCCAGTCACCGCCACTACCAACGAATGCTCCGATACCAACTGGTGAAGGCCAAGGCATTTGTGCTAACATTGGTTTTACAATCTCAAATTTGATTGCGAAATAAGCAAGTGAAGCAGACGCCATCGGTGCTAGGAAAAATGGAACAGCTAAATATGGGTTATAAACGATTGGCATCCCGAAAATAATCGGTTCGTTGATATTGAAAATACCTGGAACAAGTGAAGCTTTCCCTAACACTTTTAATTGATCGGATTTTGCTAAGAAAGCAATGAAAATGATCAAACCTAATGTCGCTCCTGAACCGCCGACTGTTACATAAGAGTTGTTGAACTCTCCGGCTAGTGGGAAGTTAGCGCCTTGTGCATTCGCTGCCATATTCGCTAACACGATTGGGGTCAAGAAAGAAGTGATGATATTTGCCCCATGGATCCCCACGATCCATAACGCATGGATCAAGAAATAGATGACCATGATCCCTAGCCAAGTATTTGTCAACTGCGTAACAAAACCAAATGGGATCGAGATCATTCTAAAGATATCTGTACCTAATACAATCAAAAGGCCGTTAACGATCATTACAGCAAATGCAATGACAAAAGTAGGAATCAATGCAGTAAATGAACGAGATACACCTGGCGGAACAACATCGGGCATCTTGATGACCCAATTACGTTTGACACACATACAATAAAGTTCAACAGCAATGATCGACATGATGATCGCTGTAAAGATACCTGAAGTGCCTAAACGTTCAACAAATGCACCCATCCGTATACCACTGACTACAGTTTCAGTATCTGTCACACTTGCAAGCAAGCGAACTTTTCCGTCGCTCAAACCCATTTCAGGAATACACATGAAGAAGGCAAAGACAGATAATAGTGCACCTGTCAACGGATTGACATTCAATCCTTGTTCTTCTTTTTCAATCGAAGTCAGTTCATAAGCAAAAACAATAGCAAAATAAATGGATAAGATCCCCATCGTCATTGTGTTAACGATCATATATAAATCACTGACTTTGAAAAAGGTACTATTGAAAAAACCTTCAAGAAACGGAAATGGCAACGGTAAAATATTCAAAACCAAAAACATGGAACCTACGATCGTGAATGGAATAGACGCCATCCCAGCCGCCATAACAGCACGAACGATTTTAAACTGAGCAATTTTCCCCATTGGACCCATTAAGTACTTCTGCAAAAAATTAAACATTAGTTACTCTCCTTTCCTAAATACGCTGCTTGTTCAAATGTTTTGATCCTTTGATACTGACGATCTTTGTTTACTTGGATGCTTTCCAACCGTTTATGACACAGAGCACAAATCAGGCATCCACTCCCTAAAAACACGATCATCCCTAATTTTCCATATAGATTATCGACCATAAACGGAAACATTGAAGTATAAAACGGCGTAAATAATAGACCGCAGAGTATCCCGTTCATAATCCCTTGCCACTTAAAGTACCGTTTTGTTCGTGGCACAGTGTTTTGATGTTGTCGATAGAGCCGGATTTGTTCACCCACAGCAGGTAAAGTCAAACCGATTAGTCCAATCGGAACAATCAGAAAAATACTTTTGCTGACTAATAGAATAATCAACCAGTAAAGATTCATAAAAAAGAAGCCCGCTGTTAGGTAACGAATGATCAGATAACGATTGAAATACATGATTTTCAAACTAAACTGTTTTTTCTCTATTTCCAATTGTTTTTTTTCTGCATCTCCCATCTTACTTACCCCTTTATGAATGTTTTTGATACAGATACGCCATCTCAGTTGCCACTTCCAGTAAGGTCATCGTCGTCATCAAATGATCTTGTGCATGAACCATGATGATCTCCATTTCTATTTTTTGTCCACTGGCGTATTCCTTCAATAAATTCGTTTGCGCTTTGTGCGCCTGTAAAATCTCCTCATTGGCTTTGGTCAGCTGTTCATCTGCCTCTTCAAATTTTCCCTGGCGCATGTCTTTGAACCCTTCATGAATCAGCGTTCTTGCATTTCCGCTATGAAGAATGATATCGAAAGCGGTTACTTGCAATTCTTCACTACTGATAGTTTCAGACATTTTTTCTCCCCCTTACTTGACCATTTGGCTAAATTGATCATTAAAATCGTGAAATGTAGGTGTCTCTAAAATATGGTGCTGTAAATCAGTCCGATCAATAAATCGGACGATTGCTTTGGTCACTACAGTAATCCCTTCGTTTTCAATAAAAGAAGGTGAAACTAAAAATACAAACTGGATGCCTTCATGTTCATCCCAAGTCATACCTCCTGGAATGAGGTCAACTGCGATTTTCGTAGTTGCTCCGATAGGAATCGCAGGATGAGGAACGACGATATTTTCACTAAAGATGATCTGACCCATCTTCTCCCGTCTCTTTATTTGTTCCGTCATTTCAAAAAAGTATTCATTAGCTTCTTCTTGTCCTAAAAGTTGGAGCAATTCTTGGATTACTTCTTCTTTTGTTGGTTGTTGTGCATAGACAGTGAACCATTTTTCCGAAAGCAACTGTTGGTAGTAGTGTTGCTTTTTCTCAGTTGGTAAACTGATACTTTTATTCTTTATACTCTGACAAGGCAGACATTCAGCAATCGTTTCACGAATTTTCTGAATATCTTGGCTATTCAAAAAGACGCTAACATGCAAAACTGGTATTTTGAAAAACATGGTAGATAAATCAATCGAAGAGATAATCATATCAGCTTCTTTTAATACAGCTTCATTGATTTCGTAATATCCTTTTACATTCGTTACGACAATCGTTTCACCAAATTCGGACAACACTCGATTTTTGAGTAGTTGGGCACTGCCGTAGCCAGTTGCACAAATGATCAATGCATGGATTTTATACGTGGACTTGATTTTTTCCAAGGCTGCCATGATATGCAGCGTTAGATATGCCCACTCATCGTCATTGATTTCATAATTGCTTAGTAACGGCATTTGGCTAAAAAGCTGTTTTGTTTGTTCAAAAGATTGCCGATCTTCTTTCATTATTTCTTCTTTCAACGGATTTTCTAGCGTGATTCCTTGTTCTAGTCGGACGAGCATGGGTGCCAAGTGATTCAGCAAGCCATTTTTCAATTGACGGTCTTCATTCAACGGACGATGAAAAAATTGAGCAAATTGATTCAACGTAACGGTTAACTCCGCAAGAAGTTCTTGATCGGTCACCTTTTCCTCTCGATTCGATTTTGCCATCAAATGTAGCGCTAGATAAAACACCTCTTCTTCTGGAAATACTACTTTCATTACTCGTTCGATTCGCTCCATTATATTTTTCGATACCTGAAATTCCAAACGACTCGCAATATCTTCGGTCAGCGGGATTCCTTCGATGTGAAACCCTTCTCTGACACGCTTGATCGCTAATGCTAAATGCAGCGTCAAATTTTGGATGATAAAATCCGATACTTTTAGATTCACTTCTCTTATCTCATCCAAAATGATAATCACTAACTCTTCAATGTTGATTTCTTTAAAAAAGTGACTCGTTCCTAAATATTCTTTGAGTGAATTGGTATAATGGTTCCCAAAAAATATATCCATGATAAAATGACGTTTGTCTTGCTCGTGCCCCTCGATCCACATTCCCTGATGCGGTTTCGAATTGATTCTCAGTGCATAGGGCAGTAATTTTTTCTTGATTTCATGAATATCATTGACTAGACTTGAACGACTGATGAATAATTCATCTTCTAAATCTTCAATGAAGATGGCTTCATCTTCCAACAACAACTTATTCAAAAGATACTTTTGTCGATCTTCTGATTCAAAAAATTCTGTGACTTGCAGATCACTACGAAAAGCGACTTCCCTTTGTTTCAAAAAACGAGAAAATTCCAAGTGATCAAAGATTTCTAGTTGGTAGCCCTGTCCCTGTTTTGCAGATAGTTTTCCGCCATGCTCTTCTACTTCATCTTTGATCACTTTCATGTAATTACGGATCGTTCGATCAGATAAAGACAATTCAGATGCGAGACTCCGACTGGTAACATATTCTCCTTGATGGTCGATCAACTGTCTCAATAACAATTTTTCTATCTGTTTCATCTTTATCCACTCCTAATTAAATATTCTCCTCAATTAGCCCTGCCAAATTTTGGATGCCAGATGGAATGGGTACATAAGCTTGAAATGGAATGCTTACTACTGGTTTATCCACCGTTTTACCTAGTTTAACAAATTTATCCAGAAACATTGTGGTTTGAGGGCTGATCAAGAATAAATCAAAGTCACTGTTCTTGATCATTTTATCACCTTCGGTAGCAGAAACAGCATCTACCATAATGTCTTCGCCTTTGTCTTTAAATAGTTCTGTTGCCTTTGACGCCATCATAGAAGATGACATCCCTGCTGCGCAAATAATCAATGCTTTTTTCATTGTTCTCCACTCCTTATGTTTTATTTTTTCTATCTAAGAGTTTACAGAGTAAGCGCTTGCTTTTCAAAATAAAAACTTCCGTATCATTAAGGAAAGGAATTACATTCTCTTGAACGTACAAAAAAAGCGTGTGACCACAAGTGATCACACACCTTTTAACAATGTTAGTTTATCTCAAAATTGAATTGTAAAGCATACTGCGGCTTCAACGGATCAGTCAAACTATCAAAATCAAAGTTTTGGCCTACTGTACCAGAAAGTGAAAAGGCAAAGGAACTTGTCTTTTTCGGTAAAGTCACTAACTCTGTTTTCTGTGATAGATTTTGACCGTTCTCAATCAAAGGAATCGTAGAATCGTTGTAGTTATTAGACATTAAAAGATCAATATCTGTTAGCTTCTCTGTTTGAGACTGACTCGTCATAGACGCCACTGACACAGTCAGTTCTTCATTAGAGTTGTTTTGGATTTTATATTTTGGTGATACAATTCCACCACTTTCCTTACTTTCAGCAAAAGAAATACGTACGGGGATCGTCACATCAATATACCCTCTTAAATCCTTTTTGATCTTTAACTGACCTGAAAAATCTGTTGTATTCCCAGATTCATCTGTCAACGTAAGAATAAACTTATGCGTTCCTACCTTTAAGTCAGTGAATTCTGCATTGTTTTCATAGACTATTGTCGCTTTTATTGCTTCAGGTAACGTCCAATTATCTGAAGGTTCCCCCTCTAAATAATCTCTAACGTTCGGTTCTGCACTGCCTTCATAGAAGGATAGATTCTCTTTCACTGTTCCTTGTGGTCCTACTGTATCCACAATGCGTGCTGATATCTTCATTGGAGCGGATTTATTTCCTGCCTCATCTTCCAATTGGATATGAGCATCAAGTGCAGTTCCAGGCTTCACACCTGCAATGGATGCTGCTGATCCATCTGCATTGACTAAATGGAATTTTATATTCTTAGGTAACGTCCAGTTGTCGCTCACTGTCGTAAAAAATTGGCGCAGTTCTTCTTTAGTTAGATTACCTTTTCTACGTGCTTCCACATCGATTGTGCCATTTTTTACAGTTCCTGTTGGCGCTTGTGTATCCACTACTTTAAATACTACATATTTCTGATATTTATTTCCAGCTTCGTCATAAATATCTAGGTAAGCCCATTTATTACCAGGTCCACTTCCTGCAATTGGATAAATCCCATAATTATCTGTTGCTTCGATCCGAATATTTTCCGGCAAGCTCCAGTTGTCCTGCAAATCTCCATCAATGAACTTCAACAAATCTGTTCGTGTCCAATCTCCAATTCTGCGGGCTTCAATTTCAACTCCTTGAGTTTTGACTGTAGCTGTTGGCGCTTGCGTATCTACAATCCGTATCCGTACCTCCATCCGAGAAGATTTATTCCCTGCTTCGTCTTCTAGTTGAAGGTTAAAAAGATGGGTCCCTGGTGCCTTACCCGCAACTGTTGTCGCCGTTCCGTTACCATCGACTAAATGAACTTTCAAGTTCTCTGGTAATGTCCAATTGTCGCTCATCGTTGTAAAAAATCTCCGTAATTCCGCTTGGCTAAGTTCTCCACTTCTACGAGCTTCAACGTCGATTGTTCCGTTTTTTACAGTTCCTGTTGGACGTTGGGTATCTACAATACGTAGTACCACTTTCATCCGAGAAGACTTGTTCCCTGCTTCATCCTCCAATCGGACGTTGGAGTTGAAACTAGAGACTATTGTACCAGGTTCAAGTCCCGCAATTGATACATCTGTTCCTCCAGCATTATTGACTAAATATATCTTCATATTCTCAGGCAACGTCCAATTATCACTCATTGTTGTCATGAATCCACGTAACTCTGCTTCGCTAAGATTTCCACTTCTGCGGGCTTCCACGTCGATTGTTCCACTTTTTACAGTTCCTGTTGGCGCTTGCGTGTCTCTAACCGTATACCGAGTAGTGAATGTTTGTGTTGTACCATTCGAATTATGTTTCATAACCACTGTAGCAGTTCCTGTTGCACCAGGTGCCCAACTAGCTGGACCTGTTGCGGAAAACGTGTAGTCATTCGAATTTGACGGCAGTGTCGAAAACCAAGATTTGATCGTATCTTGAGACAAGGCGTTCCTAGTAGCTTCTACAACAACACTGTCTTTAATCACGACAGATGGCCTTGGATTATTCACGTTGATCTCTCCGATAACTGCACCGGAATAATTCACATTTTCGATTTTTTTGGAGAAGTTATTGACCGCTGGCGCGACAGCAGTTGTTCCCATTGTTAAATTTCCTAAGAGACGTAAAGTATCCTTATCATTAGTGGCGACTCCCGTTCTTCTGATCGTCACGTTGAACGTCACTCGATAATTACTGATACTAGGTGTTGATGCTGTAACTGCCAAATAAGACGGCACACCGGACCACCTCAAATTACCCAACGTATATGGATTTGAGTATGTTGGATGATTTCCATAATACATCTGCTGAAAATAATAATCAGGTGTACCACTCAAATTACTAGCGATCCAAGAAATCCAACCGTTTCCTGCCTCTTGCACCATCGTATGTGTATCATAAGAGACTGTGAAACTTTGAGTTGCTCCTACTTCAGCGCCTAAAGTCAATGTTCTATTCGTAGCCGCCTGCATCTTTTTCTCAATATAAGCACTTTTTCCATTATTGACTAAATGATGGCGATACGCGCTAAGGTTAGGTAACGAGTAAGTACTCATCCGCATCGCTTTTGGCAAGACCATCAGCTGTTCCGTTTCTTCCTCTGCGGGCAAAACTGGCGAAGGTGGTTCATTCTCTTCACTACTTTCTTTCCCGTCTTCTGTAGAAGGAGTGGTCGTCTCTACTGTTTCTTCAGATGTTTCCGGTATAGGTGGTTCCGTAGTCTCTACCGTTTCTGGTTGTTTCGGTTGTTCAGATTGTTCCGGTTGTTCTGGATTCGAATCCTCTGTAGTTGGTACTTCAGCAGGTTCCGTATGTACAGGTTCTTCCGCGGTCGCTTCAGTTGTTGGAGGGCTACTTTCGATCGCTGGTAGTTCATTTTGCTCTTGTAAACGCTGAACCAATTCCGTGTCAATTTCAACTGGTGCCTCTTCTGCAAAAATGGTGACTGGAAAAAGACAGTGTTGGAATAATAAGAGCGAAGTGGCTATTGTTCTAAAATTTTTCATTTGCAAATGTTCTGTCCCCCTTTCTAGTTCTAACATCATGAGCCTATCTAAAATCAACGGTTCTCTTATTTTTCATACATCCCCCCAAACGTCATAAAATCCTCACACTAAAATTATCCATGATTCTATCATTATAAAAAAACCTTTTTTTACCGACAGATTGGTAAAATAATACCTTGTGAAGCAAAAAAGATCCGGAAAAAGTATTCATACTTTTTCCGGATCTAAATGGCGGGATATCGTCTTTTTTTTATTTTTTATCCCTTGATTCTGCTAATATAGTTACTTTTTTCTAGCTGTATTGCCGAATTTCTTAGTTTGCTACGATGTTGACCAATTTATTTGGCACCACGATCACTTTACGCACTGTTTTGCCTTCGATATTTTCTTTGATCAACTCATTTTCTAAGGCTAGTTTTTCCAAATCTTCTTTTGCTAGGTCACGAGTAACGTTGGCTTTTGCACGAACTTTTCCATTGACTTGGAAAACTACTTCGATTTCATCTTCCACTAAAGCAGCTTCATCATATGTTGGCCACTTAGCATAAGAAATACCACCTTCATTGCCTAGGATCGCCCATAGTTCTTCTCCCATATGTGGCGCGATTGGTGCAAGCAACTGAACGAAACCTTCAATATATTCGTAAGGAAGAGCATCTACTTTATAGGCTTCATTAACAAAGACCATCAATTGAGAGATTGCCGTGTTGAAATGCAGTGTTTCATAATCTTCCGTTACTTTCTTCACTGTTTGGTTATACACTTTGTCTAATTTGCCATCGTTCAAAGTAGTGATACGATCACGCATTTTGTTGTTTTCGTCTACGATCAAGCGCCAAACACGATCTAAGAATTTACGGCTACCTTCTAAACCATTTTCACTCCAGGCAATCGATGCATCTAATGGACCCATGAACATTTCATACAAACGTAATGTATCCGCACCATATTTAGCTACAACATCGTCAGGATTCACTACGTTCCCACGAGATTTAGACATTTTTTCATTGTTTTCGCCTAGGATCATTCCTTGGTTATATAGTTTTTGGAATGGTTCTTTTGTTGGAACGACACCGATATCATATAAGAATTTATGCCAGAAACGTGCATACAACAAATGAAGTACCGCATGTTCTGCTCCACCGATATAGATATCTACTGGTAACCAACGTTCTAATTTTTCGTAATTGGCTAGTTCTTTTTTGTTATGTGGATCGATATAACGCAAGTAATACCATGAACTGCCTGCCCATTGTGGCATCGTATTGGTTTCACGACGTCCTTTTTTACCTGTTACAGGATCGGTCACATTGACCCATTCATCAATGTTCGCAAGTGGTGACTCCCCTGTTCCACTAGGCTTGATGTTTTCCGTTTTAGGTAAGCGTAAAGGTAGTTCTTCTTCTGGTAAAGCAGTGACTGTTCCATCTTCCCAATGGATGATCGGAATTGGTTCACCCCAGTAACGTTGACGTGAAAACAACCAGTCACGTAAACGATAACTAGTTTCTCTTTTCCCTACGCCATGTTCTTCCAACCACATGTTCATTTTTTCGATTGCTTCTTGTTTGTTCATTCCGTCTACGAAACCAGAATTGATATGCGCACCATCTTCTGTATACGCAGCTTCTGAGATATCTCCGCCCTCAATTACTGGCATGATTTCTAAATCAAATTTTCTAGCAAATTCATAATCACGTTCATCATGCGCAGGTACTGCCATGATTGCGCCTGTACCATAAGAAGCTAACACATAATCTGCGATCCAGATTGGGATTTCTTTCCCGTTGACAGGGTTGATAGCGTACGCTCCAGTAAATACACCCGTCTTTTCTTTCGCTAGATCTGTTCTTTTAAGATCCGATTTTCTAGCTGTTTCTTCAATATAAGCTTCGACTGCTTCTTTTTGTTCAGGTGTCGTGATTTCTCGCACTAAGTCAAGTTCTGGTGCCAATACAGAATAAGTTGCGCCAAATAACGTGTCGGGACGTGTCGTAAAGACCGTATACGTTTTGTCTGTACCCGCTACTTTAAATTCTACGATGGTTCCAACTGAGCGACCGATCCAATTTCTTTGCATTTCTTTGATGCTTTCTGGCCAATCGACTAACTCTAAATCATCTAAAAGGCGATCTGCGTAAGCTGTGATTTTCAACATCCATTGGCGCATTGGTTTACGTACGACATCGTAGCCCCCACGTTCGCTTTTTCCGTCGATAACTTCTTCGTTTGAGATAACTGTTCCAAGCTCTGGCACCCAGTTCACAGCTACTTCTGCTTCATACGCTAAGCCTTTTTCATATAATTTTGTAAAGATCCATTGTGTCCATTTATAATATTCTGGATCAGTTGTATTGACTTCACGGTTCCAGTCATAACTAAACCCTAAAGAATTGATTTGACGTCGGAATGTTTCAATATTTTTTTGGGTAAATTCAGCAGGATCATTCCCAGTATCCAACGCATATTGTTCTGCGGGAAGACCAAACGCATCCCACCCCATTGGATGTAATACATTGAACCCTTGGCTTCGTTTGAAACGAGAAAGGATATCTGTTGCCGTATAGCCTTCTGGATGTCCTACGTGCAAGCCTTGTCCAGATGGATATGGGAACATATCCAATGCATAGAATTTAGGTTTTTCATGATCGTCATGAGTATTGAAGGTATTGTTTTTTGCCCAATATTTTTGCCATTTCTTTTCAACTTCTTTATGGTTATAACTCATTTTCTATCCCCCTGCTCTATTTTTCATCTTATAAAGATGAATACAACGAATGTCTTTGCACGAGCAATCCATTCGCCTGTTTTCTAATCAAAGAAAACAAAAAAATCCTATAAAAAGATTGCTCTTTTTATAGGACGTAAACTACGTGGTACCACCTAACTTTGCCTTTTTGAAAAGGCCTCGAACGTTGTAACGGTCGTCACCGCCTCTGCTTACTTCTATTTTTTCAGCAGATGCAACTCAAAGGCGAGTTCAAAAGCGTCCGTACACATTTCCACCAGCCATGTGCTCTCTAAAACTTTCGTCTTTTTACTACTTCCTTTTCAAACGTTGGTTTATTAAAAGTGTAGGTTCATAGTAACAAATAAATGACATAAGTTCAATTATTATTTGAGTGGTTCAAGCATTTATTTTGCTACGATCAATTGTTGGCCTGGATAAATGAAATTGTTCTTTATATTGTTCCATTCAATCAGTTGGTTCATCGTGATGCCATGACTATCTGCAACTCCCCAGACAGATTCTCCCGCTTTGACCGTATATGTTTTTTGCCCAGTCGTTGGTGCAGATTGAGTAGTCCCTTTTTTGACGATTACTTGTTGCCCTGGGTAAATGAAATTATTCTTGATATTGTTCCATTGGATCAATTGATCCATCGTGATATTGTGCTTATTCGCAACGCCCCAAACAGACTCTCCTGCTTTGACTGTATAAATCGTATCGCCAGTTGATGCAGTACTTGTCGTATTCGAGGTATTCGGCGTGCTTGGCGTTGTTGCTGCTGTAGTTGAAGAAGTGTTCGTGCTAGTTGCAGCACTTCCGCCTTTAACGATCAATTGTTGGCCTGGATAAATAAAATTATTTTTGATGTTGTTCCACTGGATCAGCTGATTCATTGAGATACCATATTTATTGGACACGCTCCAGACGGAATCGCCTGATTTGACCGTATATTTGGTACCAGAAGCTGCCGTGCTCCCTGCATTATTTGAACTACTTGATGCGTTCCCAGTATTCGTCGTAGTGGAAGAAGAGCTTCCCCCATTTGACACAATCAATTGTTGTCCTGGATAAACAAAATTATTCTTGATGTTGTTCCATTCGATCAGTTGATTCATTGAGATACCGTGGTCATTTGCGATCTTCCAAACAGAATCGCCTGATTTGACTGTATATTTTATACCAGAAGTTTGACCAGTACCTGCGGAAATATTACTGTTTCCAGAAGAATTTGTATTATTTCCAGAGTTATTTGTTGAAGAACCAGGCGTTTGACCACCTTTGATCGTTAACTTTTGTCCTGGATAAATAAAATTATTTTTGATATTGTTCCATTCGATCAACTGTAACATACTGATGCCAAATGAATTAGAGATTCCCCAGACAGAGTCACCCGATTTGACTGTATAGGTTGTTGAAGTAGTTCCAGTACTCCCTGTATTGGCGTTACTACCCGTATTTCCAGTATTTGTGTTGCCACCAGTCGTTGCACCACCACCAGCATTACCGCTTGCTGGTGTATCATATTTTGTTAAGCCGTAAGTTAAAATGATATTGTTCAATTTTCCAGCATAACTTGGATCTGTTGCATAGCGTCCAGTCAAGTAAGCTGTTGCATCTGTATATGATTTCGTATTGCTTTTCCAAGTACCTGCATAATAATAGCCATTGCCAAATGAAGTATTACGTAAAACATAGGCGTTATCACTGAATGACTCCGCAAAAGAAGGGTATTGTCGGAATGGTTCTTTCTTGGTCACCCACTGATTGTTCAAGTATTCAAGTGTATCCATATAAACGGTTTGTCCTTGGTAGCTGCCCTTGATACCAAATAAATTATGATACGGTGCTTGGGACAATGCACTACTACCCCAGCCACTTTCAACGACCGCTTGGGCGATCATCACGGAGGCGTATAAATCATTGGCTTGTGCAATTGGTTGAGCATAAGTCGCGATTTCCGTAATAAATGCTGCAGTATTGATTCTTGCACCAAATTGAGTTGGCGTTTGATCAGCATTTACTGGCACTGGTTGTATCAAAGGTGCCGCTACAGAACAGCCTACCATTGCAGTACCGACTAACGCGGCACTACGTTTTACTTTGCGGAATCGCTTGGTCTCTTCTAAACGTCTGCGTTCCTTTCTTGCAATGTTTTCCATCTTCTATCCTCCAAATTCTGTTTACAATTTCTCTACTATTATAACAATTATAACTTCTCTTAAACTTTATTAAAAGTTATTTAAGACTCAATATCCTTATTGTAACCAGACTGTAATTTTTCGTAATTTTTCAATATGTAGGAAAAAATAAAACGTTGGTATGACTAGACTGCGTGTTTTCAGCTAAATGCATCGCTGTCTTTTATGAAAATAAGTATGTCGGTTATGTTACCTGAAAATGTCTAAGTGATTACATTGGCCTATTGCCAAATAGAAATGTTGTTTTTTGCGTATAATATTACCTCACATAACAGATATGAAAGTTTTTTATAAGTCTAAGAATGCTATAATGAATTATTGCTGAAAAGGAGGAAACTTATGAAACAAAAAACAACTTTTCATGTAGTCGGCACTCTTTTTTTATTCCTATTTTTCATATTAGGCTACATTATTAAATATCGGATCAACTTATTATCAGGATTTGATCAAACAATAACTGAAATCATACGTACACCTTATCCTGATTGGAACCACTACCAGCTATTTATCACAACATTCGGAAATGCACTGACTGTGATTGTTGTATTTTTACTTATTCTGGCATTTTTGTGGTGGAAGAAAAAACACATTGAACTGATTTGGTTTGCGACTAATTTTGTCGTGATAGCCGGAATCATCAATCCATTGATCAAATTATTCGTGATGCGGTTACGTCCGACTCTTCCTCACTTAGTTGTTGAACACAGCTACAGCTTTCCTAGTGGGCATTCTGCTGCAAGTATGATTTTATACGGGACACTTTTATTTTTACTCCCTAGCCTGATCAAGAAAAAGGGAATTGCCACATTGCTTCAACTTCTGTTGGCGTTTATTATAGTAAGTGTTGGTGCAAGCCGAATATATCTAGGTGTCCATTTCCCAAGTGATGTTTTAGGTGGATATTTGCTTAGCCTAAGTTGGCTCTTTCTCACTTATCCAACCTATAGAGAAAAAAAGGAACAGATTGAACTGCAAACGATAGATTAACATTAACATTTCAACAACTATTTTTAGATATTTAGAGGGCTATGAGAAGACTTCTCGTAGCCTTTAGAAAGAAGGATTTTTATGGGTTTTCCTTATTCAGATGGAAACAAACGTTACCATTCATGGAACTATGCTTTAAGAAATGAGTTTGGTGGCAAGATTTTTAAAGTACCGATAGACGGTGGTTTCGATTGTCCGAATCGTGATGGTACAGTCGCTCATGGTGGCTGTACTTTTTGTAGTGTTTCTGGTTCAGGGGATATGATCGTCGCTCCAGAAGATCCATTACCTATCCAGTTTCACAAAGAAATCGATATGATGCATAAAAAATGGCCTGGTGTGGAACAATATATCGTTTATTTCCAAAATTTCACCAATACGCACGCTCCTGTCGAAGTGATCCGAGAACGATTTGAACAAGTAATCAATTTACCTGGTGTTGTTGGATTATCCATTGGGACCCGCCCTGATTGTTTGCCAGATGAAGTGGTAGATTATTTAGCAGAGCTAAATCAACGTCTTTATTTGTGGGTGGAATTAGGCTTACAAACAACCTTCGAAGAAACCTCCTCTCTGATCAATCGTGCCCATGACTATCAGACCTATTTAGATGGTGTAGCGAAGTTACGCAAACATGATATTCGTGTCTGCACCCACTTGATCAATGGGTTACCTGGGGAAACATTAGACATGATGCGGGAGAATGTTCGCCGAACGATTTTAGATTCGGATATCCAAGGAATCAAACTTCACTTGATGCACTTGATGCGTAAAACAAAAATGTTGCGTGACTATCATGAAGGACGATTGCAATTGATGAGTCGCCCCGATTATGTCAACGTCATTTGCGATCAATTAGAAATGATCCCTAAAGAAATCATTATCCACCGTTTAACAGGTGACGCACCGTGGGATTCACTGATCGGTCCTATGTGGAGTCTAAAAAAATGGGAAGTCTTGAACGCAATAGATGATGAACTTATTCGTCGTGATAGCTACCAAGGAAAATTCAATATAAGAGAAGGAGTACTCAGCTGATGTTACAGACGGCATTGCACTTTAGCCACTCTTTATTAGAAGAAATCCTCCAACCTGGTGACCACGTCATAGATGCCACCATGGGAAATGGGTATGACACAGTCTTCATGGCTGAAAAAATCGGCAAAACTGGACATGTCTATAGTTTTGATATTCAAAAAGAGGCCTTGCTTTCTACTAAGAGTAAGCTTACCGAACAAGATTTACTCGACCGTACCTCTTTGTTTTTACAAGGTCATGAAACACTAGGTACAGTAGTCGATGAAGCACAACCCATCAAAGCAGGAATCTTTAATCTAGGCTATTTACCAAAAAGCGATAAATCAGTCATCACCCTACCTGAAACTACTCGTACAGCAATGGAAGAAATCCTCAAACGCCTCGTGTCAAGAGGTCGGATGATCCTGGTTGTCTATTACGGTCATGACGGCGGCGAAAAAGAATTAGATATGGTGCAAGACTATTGCCAATCACTACCACAAGAAAAATACAATGTCCTAAAATACCAATTCATCAATCAAAAAAACAACCCCCCGATTTTGTATTGCGTGGAAAAAAAGGTTGTGAAAAGAGCGCTTTGACCTGAGCGATAAGGAGGAAAATCTCGAAATAGCTTTCCATATTTTGAGATTTTTTGACTTATTGCCGAAGGTCAGCTCTTTGAACACCGTGGAAGAGGTTGTGAAAGAAGCGTACAGCTCCGAGCAATAAAAATGAGCAGCACCTTGTCGATAAAAAAACGTACGATGGAAAAATCACCAAAATCTTTCCTCGTACGTTTTTTCTTCTATTTATTCAAACACAAATTGAAATTGAATATATTTTTTTGACATATAACAGATATATAAAAGAATAATAAAAGCATTGATATATAAGCGTTTTTAAAAATTTTTATATTTTTGTATGTCATTCATATATCACTAATTAACTTAATATAAGTCAATTTCTGCCCCTTTTTTGCCCCTAAATGCATAAAAATAACCACCCAAAAGTGGTTGAAGAATAAGCTTTTATTTATAAGTTTCCTGTAGGACTGACTCAAACCTATGACCGTTCGGTTATGTTCTGACCAACTGAGCTAAGAATAACGAAAAACCATCACAACTCCTGCAAACAAAAAGAATGGATATAGATTAGATAATAATGGGTTTCATTCTTTGTTGTGATGACATATTTATTATCTCACATGGTTATTTTTTAGTCTATTTTTACTTTAACTTTTCAGAAAAATGAAAAAAAGACCTTAAATAAGTTTAATTAGCTGATCCCTTTTATGTATCTTTCATGAATTAAATCCATCGTTTCAAATTTAAGTATTTCTTATTCTCGTAAATCAACTAAACAAACTTAATAAAAATATTAAACTAGCTTTTCTATTTATGCAATTACACATATTTAAAGGTTTTATTTTGTATTAATTGTATCGACATTCTATACTTATATTATCAAATAAAAAGGACGTGAAGATAAATGTCAAATTTAGAAAACAAAGAAGAAAAAGTTGTAAACAAAATTGTTTCTGTTGTCAATAAACTGGATAAAGAGTTAGACGAACTTGATACGTTATCTGAAAATCCAGAAAAAAAACATAACCTAAAAAAATGGTTAGTTGAACGAAAGGCTATTCATGAAATTAAAAAAGTTCTTCATGAAGCTGATAAATATGAAAAATATGATGAAAAAGAACTTGATAAAGAATTTAAAGAAATTAATGACTTATTACTCTGATCTATTAAACGACTCACTATGAGTCGTTTTTTTATACAAAGAAACTATCTAGTCGTGTTCCAAATATAAATATTGATTGTAGTATAAAAAGAAGCGTCCGAAAACGCTTCGCTGTTTAAATGCGTAAAAAGATTGGGAAATTGATTCATCAGCTATTACGATTATTATTATAATCTCATCCTGTAAAAAATCAATGCTAAAAAAGCTACTATTTCGAGTAGCTCTGAACGGATGTCATCATAACTTATGGAGGAAATAGACATAAGATTGTGTATAAAAAAATAACCACCCAAAAGTGGCTAAAAAAAGCTTTTATTTACATGAATACTCTTCTAAGTAATTTTAACACAGAACTAACTTAATTACTATATGTACCCTGTAGGACTCGAACCTACGCTCGGACGGTTATAAGCCGTCTGCTCTAACCAACTGAACTAAGGGTACAGGCTATTCCTAGATTTTCCCAAACTACCAACATAATCATAATAAAAAACACCCCACGCATGGAGTGTTTTAGGTACAAACCGAAGTAATGTACCGCTATTTGATAATTAAATTATCCCATATAGAATATAAAATGTAAACAAATTTCGCTTATTTTCTGATAAAATTTTTAAGAGCTACTATTTTATTTTTTGCATCTGTTCCTATTATAGCCGTATACGTACTAAACGGAACATTTAAAAAGAGTGTTTCTCTAATATCGTCAAAGTGTCTTACATATCTATTCAACTCAGTTTTAGTTACATTAATTTTTTTCAATAACATAACCAATAAAATCATAAAATCCATCAAGGTATCAAATGTAATATTTTTTATCCCTGTTACCTTTTCCAAATATCCCTTAAGTTGATTTGAAGTATTAGAATTATTGAATCTACAATCAAAAATTACCGAATTATGCATAGTAGCATTTCTAAGTCCCGTTAAACAAAATACTATGTTTTCTATGACTCTTCCATTTTGATTAAAACCACTATGATGTAAATTTATACTTTCAGCAAAATTAATTCTTAATTCTTTATTTAAGCATCCAATAAAATTACCGAATTCTCCAAAAGTTATTATCTCAAAATATGCCCACAAAGGCAGTGATTTATTGCAGTGAAAAAAGTGTTGCACTGCTGGATGACCATTACCATAGTTATAAGCAATCGTTTCATCTATTTTTTCTCTTAATTTAAGGTTTTTAGCTAAATATTTTTTGTAATCTTTGGATCCTACTTCTTTTGATGCATAGTCTCTAAGCTTATTTTTGTAGATATATTCAATGTCACATTGATCTCCTTTAACTAAAAAATCTATTAACCTATTTTTTAATGATGTTTCTATCTTAATTAACATTGGATAAAAAATTGTTTTCATTTCTAAATCAAAATCGTAAACAGCTTTTACTTCGTCAAATTCTTCGAATTGCTGCATATTTTTTCTCTCTTTTATATACATCGAAGCCTTATAACCATGATAGTATCCCATATTCAATAAGTTTTGTTTATCTCTACTACCATTAATTTTTATATTATGGTTATTTCTCATATGTCTCATTAAGCCATCAATAGATTTTCCCTTTTCGTTCATAAGCTCAATCCTTTTTCCAAATATGAATAGTTGCTAAAACTAGCATATCACAGTTTCAAACTAAATTTGAATCATTATATATATTTAAGCGTTCTGTTTTTTTATAATCGAGTAGAGGTCCGAACGCATAGATTCGCACCCCTCTCACACACCATACAAGCCGTTCGGCATATAGCGGTTCAACTTATATTACAGTATGCACTTTTAGATAGTAATCTAAAGCAAAGGGAATCCCTCTTTGCTTTAGTCGTTCATTGGATAGGGCTCTGTGAATCATTTTCGATAATCCAATAAATCGATAACCTTTTCGACAGTAGGTTAAACCTTTGGTATCCCCAACTGAACCAAGGAACAGATTCTTTTCCTATAGTTCTTCCACTGCTTCCAGATAATGACTCGAATTCTTGATCGAAGTTTAGCATCTATTTCTGCGAGTTTTCTTTTCATTTTCGCTTTACGAAAATAGTTTACCCAACCATAGATGACTTGTTTAAGTTTTACGATTCGCTCGTCAAGAGAAATACTTTTGTTTCTTTTGGTGAGCTGACGCAAATTCCTCTGAAATTTTTGGACAGACTCCTCATGGGGTTTTGGTTGATATTTCTTTGTGTGTTTGTCGAAGTAAAAGCCAAAACCTAAAAATTTTGTTCCATTCGGACGGCTGATTTTACTCTTTTCTGCATTGACAATCAACCCTAATTTCTTTTCGATAAAGGCCGTTACGGACTGTAAAACTCGATGTGCTGCCTTTTCACTCTTGACAAAAATAATGCTATCATCTGCATAGCGAACAAAATGTAGACCTCTTGATTCTAATTCTTTATCTAATTCATTTAACATAATATTACTTAACAGAGGGCTAAGATTCCCACCTTGCGGGGTACCTATAGGTGTGTCTTCATATTTTCCTCTTTTCATTACACCACTTACTAGATACTTTCGAATGAGAGAAATGACATCTCCATCTTCTATTGTACGAGAGATAATTCGCATAAGTTTGTCATGATGGACAGTATCAAAGAATCGTTCTAAGTCAATATCTACTAACCAATCATATCCGTTATTCATATAGTCCACTGTTTGAACAATTGCCATTTCACAACTGCGGTTTGGTCGAAACCCATAACTATACTCACTGAATTGTTTTTCAAATATAGGTATAAGAATCTGACTAATTGCCTGTTGGATAACTCTATCGACAACAGTTGGGATACCTAGTTGACGCATTTTACCATTTCCTTTTGGTATTTCAACACGTAAGACTGGTTGCGGATTGTACTTACGTTGGCGAATTTGAGAACGAAGTTCTTCTTTGTGTTCCCGAAGATAGGATTTTAATTCCTCCACAGTAATTCCATCCACACCGTTTGCTCCTTTATTACGGTAAACTCGTTTATAGGCTTCGTTCATGTTCTGATTACTCAAAATTTGATCTAAAAGTTTCATACTCGTTTCCTCCTTCCTCTCACGTAACGAAAGACATTTCTCTTTTGATTATCTTTTGAGATACGCTCATATTTTCATCATTAACATATTCAGAAATGTATCTTTCGTGCGTTTATGGTACAGAAACACTATAAGTAGTTCAGTCCTTCGTGGAAAAGAATTTCCACTACTATGACTTCGGCTGACTTCTCACGATAAACCTTTTTCGACCGATTTTCTTAATAGGGGACTCCTTAATCGTTCGTGAGATCTCCCAGGGTAAGACAGCTAACTTTCATCTTTTACTCGCCTGATTTACTAGATAAGCTTACGCACATCTTTTGGACTTTAGTTTGTAGTGGAACCTCATCCACTTATCTAGCCTTCGTATCAGATTTCTGTTCGTCGAGCCAAGAGTTTGATACACGCTTCCTTCAGCCACATCCTCACGGATGCCACCTTGCGTTTCTCTAGCGATTGGTCGATGTGTACCCTCGCAGTGGACTTTCACCACCTAGTTAGTTGCCATGCCTGGCGCACAATAAAAAAGCCCATGCTTTCACATGGACTTCTCCTCATTTCTGAGATTTGCTACAAAAAAATTATATAAAACTAAACTTGAAATCACAAGGAGGAAATTTATGTTAAAAAGT
>NZ_QPTY01000139.1:0-234 GCF_005236045.1 Enterococcus sp. VV15 | reverse complement strand
TATTGTTCTTAGTTGATTTAGGGGGCGGAACGCCATTCTTCCAATCAAACACATTGTTTGAAGAACACAAAGACAAATGGGCAATCGTTAGTGGTTTGAACTTGCCTTTGTTGATCGAAGCATACGCATCTCGCTTCTCAATGGAATCTGCACATGAAATTGCAGCGCAGTTCATTGAAACAGCTAAAGAGGGCGTGAAAGTAAAACCAGAAGAATTAGAACCACAAGCAGCAC
>NZ_QPTY01000138.1:0-235 GCF_005236045.1 Enterococcus sp. VV15 | reverse complement strand
GTATACGGATTGGGCGCCAACGCTCTTTTACCAAACTCTGTCAAGAAAGTGTTTTCTGTAAAAGGGAGACCGCAAGATAATCCATTAATCGTCCATGTCGCCTCTTTTGAACAAGTAAAAGAGTATGTGGACAACTTTCATCCGGCAGCAGAGAAGATTGTGAAGAACTTCTGGCCTGGACCACTAACTTTGATATTTAAGATCAAAAAAGACACTTTGCCCTCAGTTGTGACGG
>NZ_QPTY01000137.1:0-238 GCF_005236045.1 Enterococcus sp. VV15 | reverse complement strand
TGAAATTGAAGTTAAAAAAGAAAAATATTTCCCAACAAATCATTTACAAGGAGACGATGAAAATGAGTAAACACTTAGTAGTTTTTGGACACGGACAAGGTGATCCTGGAGCAATGGGGAATGGTTATCAAGAAGCAACGTTTACCAGAAATATTTTAGGTCAAAAATTGAAAGCATGGGCTTCTAAGTTGAAAAGGAATCAAATCGACTTTTACAATGAATCGCTAGATATGTTTCA
>NZ_QPTY01000136.1:0-243 GCF_005236045.1 Enterococcus sp. VV15 | reverse complement strand
ATGGCGAATGTGGCGAAGTGGTTAACGCACCGGATTGTGGCTCCGGCATTCGTGGGTTCGATTCCCATCATTCGCCCTTCTTTTTTGGGGTATAGCCAAGCGGTAAGGCAAGGGACTTTGACTCCCTCATGCGTTGGTTCGAATCCAGCTACCCCAGTTTTATCACGCCGGCGTGGCGGAATTGGCAGACGCGCTGGACTCAAAATCCAGTGATCTCACGATCGTGCCGGTTCGACCCCGGCC
>NZ_QPTY01000135.1:0-243 GCF_005236045.1 Enterococcus sp. VV15 | reverse complement strand
AAGATGTGCAGTGATGATTTCGTGTCTTTTTGTCGGGTTCGAACTGTTTGGAGATTTGTTTGGATAGTGATTTCATCGATTCGTTCTTTACTGTGTTTCCCGATAGCTCGTTTTTTGACTTCACTTTTAATTTCTTCGAATTGTAATTTATTGAGTGTATCTTTCATATTCTATCCTTTATTGAAGAGATACCTGTACCAAATAAATAAGACCTAGCAATAAAATAAAAAGAACAGGACATCC
>NZ_QPTY01000134.1:0-246 GCF_005236045.1 Enterococcus sp. VV15 | reverse complement strand
ATAATTAAAGTTTAACAAAATAATATGTTTTCTTTGACTCTTCTATTTTGATTTAAACAAGTATGATGTAAATTTATACTTTCAGCAAAATTAATTCTTAATTCTTTATTTAAGCATCCAATAAAATTACCTAATTCTCCAAAAGTTATTATCTCAAAATATGCCCACAAAGGCAGTTATTTATTGCAGTGAAAAAAGTGTTGCACTTCTGGATGACCATTACCATAGTTATAAGCAATCTTTACA
>NZ_QPTY01000133.1:0-250 GCF_005236045.1 Enterococcus sp. VV15 | reverse complement strand
TTTTTTTCGAAGCTTGTTCCGTATAAGGCAACTGTAGTTGGTCCTTCAGTTTCTCGATTTGTTGGTTGGGTTGGAGGGTGAGTTGTTGTTGCTGATCGAGTTATTTTTTCATTTGTTTTAGTTGAGTATCTTTTTCTTGTAACTGTTTGTCTTTCTGGTCTAATTGCTTATTCAATAAAGATACTAGTTCTAATTCGGAAACTTGGTTAGAGTTTTTCTAGTTTTCTGTTTTTGTTTTTCCGCTAACTAG
>NZ_QPTY01000132.1:0-256 GCF_005236045.1 Enterococcus sp. VV15 | reverse complement strand
TGGTTGTTTGTTTTGTTTGGTGTTGTTTGTTTGTTGGTTGTGGTTGTTTTTTTGTTTGTTGTGTGGTTTGGGTTGGGGTTGTTTGTGTGTTGGTGGTGTTTGTTTTGGTGGTTTTTGGTTGTGGTTTGGTTTTGTGGTTTTGTGTTTTTTTGGGTGTTGGGGTTGTGTTTTGGTTGTTGGTTTGTGGTTGGTGGTGTGTTTGTTTGGGGTTTTGGGTTGGTGTTTGTTTTGTTGTTTTTTTTGGGTTGTTATATCC
>NZ_QPTY01000131.1:0-262 GCF_005236045.1 Enterococcus sp. VV15 | reverse complement strand
CACCTCCTTTCTAAGGAATATTACGGAGACTACACTGGTTGTTTTATACTTTGTTCAGTTTTGAGAGGTCTACTCAAAATTTAGATCGGGGCCTTAGCTCAGCTGGGAGAGCGCCTGCTTTGCACGCAGGAGGTCAGCGGTTCGATCCCGCTAGGCTCCATTAACAACTTGCGTTGTTAAATTATTTTGTTCATTGAAAACTGGATATTTGAAGTAAATTAAGTAATACAAACCGAGAACACCGCGTTGAATTTGAAGGCTA
>NZ_QPTY01000130.1:0-267 GCF_005236045.1 Enterococcus sp. VV15 | reverse complement strand
CTACAGTTAAAGAATGCGTGTCAAAAGACGAAGCTGAAGAATTAACAGCTAATCTTGAAGAAGTGGGCGCATCTGTAACAGTAAAATAATTTTTTGAAATTAATATGCATTGGAATCCTTGATATCATAGGATTTCAGTGCTTTTTTATTTTTTTGACCATACTTTTGACCAAACTTTTCAAGAGTTAATATACGATGCAAATTTGTTAGCAGATTGATCTTTTTGTTTTTTGGTTACATAAGCATAAACATTCATCGTCGTATGGA
>NZ_QPTY01000012.1:0-69699 GCF_005236045.1 Enterococcus sp. VV15 | reverse complement strand
TTGTGGTTAAAAACATTGTACCGTAAAAGGGCTGTTACATGGCCTTTTATCTTTTACACAATTATATGGACTTTATCTTGAAGTTCCTTTTTCACTCCAATCATTTACTACTTTTTGACAATATGCTGTATTAATTTTAGAAAGTTTAATATTTCCCAATTTTGGATATATGTGTCTGTTAAAGATGATTTTAGTCCTTGAGTATGAACTTTCTTTTACAGTTTTTTTGTAGTTTTCTAGCCATAATTCTGCTACTTCTTTGAAAGTAGCGTTTGTAATTGCAGGTATTCCTGTTCTTTGTAATTCAAGTTCTAATCTAGAAAGCGCGATTTTTGCTTCTTTTTGTGTTTTAAATCCTCTTTTAGTTGTATACCTTTTCTTTTCAGTTAACGGATCAATACCAAGGTATGTCTTGAAGTACCGCGCTTTTTCACCATTTTTCTTTTGGTATTGTTTAATCATTGCCATGAAATCCAACTCCTATTCCAATTCTATTTCTAAAATACTGTTGTCAAATGATTCTAAAATCTCGTTTTTTTCTATAAAATCAAGTCATTCTTGATATCTGTTGTATTTTGGAATTCCTAAATGAGATTTAAGCTTTTGATAGGTTTCTACACTACCAAAGGAACTTATTCCTTCTGTTACTAAAATGGGCTTAGGACCAACTAATTTATTGAGTACTTCATGTAGAATAGCCGTCACTAGCTCAGGAAATTTATATGTAGGAAATGACAGTGGCAAAGATGTTAAATATTGTTATCTAGATACATTTTCATATTGGTTAGATTAAGAAATGTAAAACCATTTAGTAGCGTACTCCAACGAGTGCGCTATTTATTTTTATGAAAGGAAAAAAATAAGTGAATACGATGATAGAACTGTTGAAAAATCAACTTTTAAAAATGAGTTATGACGGTAGTTGGGTATTAGGTGCAATTGGTGGAGGAATTTCTTTGGTGTTTCCTGATTGGATTACGTCAAAGAAATTAGGTATTGAGCATGCGGTTGTTATTGGAATATTATTAGCAGTTTTTCTTATGGAATGGGCTGTGGGGTCTAGTTTAGCCAAACTATCGACAAGTAAAAAGAAAAATAGTACGACTCTGATCGATTCAGCTATTCGAGATTTTATAATCTTGGTGATTTGCATGATTGCCTATGGCTTTGATTATTTGTTAGGTACTGGCTCCATTATTTTTTGTTTGTTACCTTCGCTTTTATTTACCATAATTTCTATAGTTTGATGGCAAATATCGCTGTTTTAGGTTGGGAAGATAAATTTCCAATGTGGCTAATTAAGTGGCTAGAAGATGAAATTGAAGTTAAAAAAGAAAAATATTTCCCAACAAATCATTTACAAGGAGACGATGAAAATGAGTAAACACTTAGTAGTTTTTGGACACGGACAAGGAGATCCAGGCGTAGTAGGTAATGGATATCAAGAAGCAACGTTTACCAGAAATATTTTAGGCCAAAAATTAAAAGCATGGGCTTCTAAGTTGAAAAGGAATCAAATCGACTTTTACAATGAATCATTAGACATGTTTCAGCAAACAAAAGCTGGAGGTGGAGCGTATGACGTAAATGGTTATGCTTCGGTGACAGAGTTCCATTTGGATGCTGCAAGTGCTACAGCTACTGGTGGTCATGTGATTATCGATGCTAAATATTCTCCAGATAACAATGATCTTGCGAAAGCAAAAGTTTTGGAAAAGTATACAGGTCTTTGGGGATCATCAAAAACAACAGGTACTTATAAGCGTGATGATCTATTGAACTGTAATGTCTTTTCTAATCGTGGAATTGCCTATCGCTTAGTTGAAGCTATTACAGGGAATCACTGAGTGGATTTACTTCTTCTACAAATACAGTTTCAAAACCACAAACACCATCTGATCATGACAAAGCCGTAGCAGAAAGTAAAGCTGTTCATCAAGGGAACGCGTGGGTGAAACTAGAAAAATTCAATGAAGTAAATAAAGAGAAAGTGCGAATTGCTGGTACCAAATAAACCAGAAGGTGCGATTGGTAAATTTGCATATATCTTAATTATGGAACATGGTACCACAAAAGAAATCACTCGTGTGGCTTCGCAAGGAATCAAACGACCTGACGTGAAGAAAAATTATGGTTACAAAGGTGGCGATACCCTAGGAATGGACGTCACAGTGGATCTAAGTTGGATGAAAAAAGGCACGAAAATTGATGTCATTTTTCGTCGTTGTAACCAAGCAAATGGTGAATCTGCAGTGAATGATGTGCGGATTAAGGATATCTATTTGACGTTATAAAATAGTCTCCTCATTGAAATCCAAAAATATATTAATAATGCTAGAATAGCTTAAAATAGAATCATTTTAGATGATAAGCGAAAAATAAATGGCTGAAATCCTTTTTATAATACTCATGTTTTGTTACGCTTTAACCAAGATAATGAAAAGGAGAGTAGGCCATGATTATTGACAATAGTTTTTTCTACACGTTGAACAAGCCAAGCTTGGTATCATTTGCGTTTACTGATGAGAGTAAAGAAGTTATCAATGGTATAAAATTGTTGAGAGAAAACGAATCTTTTGACTTATACATTAAGGCTATTTTCACAGGAACTAGTTCCCAGTATTTAAACTATAATGAGCCAAGAGAAGCAAGATATATCAATTTTTGTATATATGAAACTAATAAAAGTGGAAAAGGATATAAAGTAATTCGTTTGTTTTCAACGCATTTAGATTTGGGACGAATGGATCAAGAGAGTTTAAAAATAGAAGATAAAATTCTAACAATCGACAATAGTCTTGTCCCTGTCCAAGGAAGTTTCGAGGGAGAAAAATTTGATGAATTTTATAACTTTAGCAAAACGTATTTGTCTTTAAAGATATTTTACTCTTCGTACAAAATTGATAGTATAGAAGATTTAGATAATGCTTTTTATGAACTTGATAATATTGTGTTAGATACAAAATTACCAATAAAAATGGTGAGCGAAAATGAGTAGTGAAAAATTAGTGAATTTAGTAGAATCAAAAAAATTTAGAAACGAGCATGGTGGAGGAGACTCAGGAGGTGGTGATATGACAAAGTATGTTACAAAACAGGAACTTGATTTAGAGTTTAGTAAGCTTACAAATCATTTAGATAATAGGCACAATGAAATTATGACTGAGATTAAATTATTAAGGCAAGATACGAGTTACATTCAAAATGAACTAAAAGATCAAAAAGAAGATTTTAAACAGTTAAAAATAATGCTTGTGACTGCGATAGCTATTCCAATACTTTTAAAATTTTTAGGATTTTGAATAAATTCTTCTTGATGAAGGATGCTTATTTAGTTTAACGCTTCTTAGTCAATGCGATAATAATTTTGTTGCCACCAACTTTTTCTTAACGAATAAACCAATAGATGGTGGCAACAACCTGTACCCTTAGCTCAGTTGGTTAGAGCAGACGGCTCATAACCGTTCTATTTGATGCCGTAAAAAATAACTTTCTCAATCTTTAAGTGTCTCCTCTAAATTGGACTAAAAATCTAATTTAGAGGAGCTTTTTTTAGAAAATATACACTGGAAATTAAGAAAAAAGTGGTCATAGGTTATTTAAACGATGAAGAAGGATACAGATCTGTTAGCATAGATCAGAGAATGATAGAGCACATAATCAGCATGAATGTCAAGGATTAGTAGGTGGTGGAAAAGGTACACTACAGCTTTTAAATTACATATTAATAAGATATCTTAATATCCTGTTTTTTCTATTTTTTCGTATTTATTGCTTTTTTGATAATAACAACACAACTATTTTTTATTTCGGTATCATTATAAAATAACGAATAGGAAGTGTTTATAAACATGAACGAATAGGAAGTGTTTATAAACATGAACGAATAGGAAGTGTTTATAAACATGAACGAATAGGAAGTGTTTATAAACATGAACGAATAGGAAGTGTTTATAAACATGAACGAATAGGAAGTGTTTATAAACATGAACGAATAGGAAGTGTTTATAAACATGAATGATAATGAAAAAGAAGAACTTTTTTTAACAGTTGCAAAGATTAAAAGAGAAGAGTTTATTAATTCTGAAGAGTACGCTTCATTTTTATTAAGGATTTTTACTCAATTATTAAATTTAGATAGTTCACATTATAAACCTAAAGATTGTACCGAATATAAACCTAATATTGAGTTATTATCAATCTATAAGGATTATTTAACAATAAATGAAGAAAAATTTCAAAATAGAGATATTGTGAAACTTAGACAATCATTAGATGATAGTTTATATGCTTCTATTGAACCGGGGTTGTTACCATTTAAATTAAAAAAATTAATATCAAATGATGTAGATAGTTTTTTGATTTTACCTCTAACTACAGCATTTTATTTTAAAGATCAAAAAAGTTTTAGATTGCATGAAATTGGAGTAATTGCTAAAAGAAAAGAAAATATGATTCAGATTGAAATTATTGATAAGTCTACTATAAGTATAGAAAGTCGAAAGAACGTGTGTGATCATGTATATAGTTCACATATATATCAAGATAAAAAGGGTATCGTTAGTTATATTTATGAAATAGAAGAAACTAAGGTTCTTGAACTAGCTAAAATTTTATATTTGGGATTAATTAACCCTAAGAAACAAGTATCTGATATGGTAGATTTAGACGGTTATAAGCAGGAAGTAATTTTAACGAAACTTAGTGAAATGGCTATTAATGAATATTACGGAGAAAGGGTTGGTACATATCAATATTTATTAGGAAACTGTTTAGCGAAAGAATTAGAAGCATCGATAAAGTTTTCTTTAGGCCAAGAAAGATATTCTATTTTATCTAAAATTAAAACTAATTATAAAGGATCAGGAGCTCAAGCTACATTTTTACGTGAAGTCAAATTACCTCACACAAAATCATCTAAGGAGATTTATTTGGATTTGACAGCGATTTTATTAGATAGGTTTGAGCAATTGAATTTTAATAAGGAAGTTTATACACCATGTATAATAGATATGTTTAATACGTATTTATATTTAAAAAATTGTCGAGCAAAAGATACTTTTAAAAAGAAGTTACAAACAGTTTTATCAAGGCCAGTTTTTGAAAAAATGAATTACCATGTTCCAAAGATATCGGAGAGCCATATCTGTGCTGAAAAATTGAATCCTGATTTTAAAAATATAGATTTACTAAAAAAAGAATTAGCGCAAATTTCTTATTATCCTCATGCTTTAACTATGATGAAAAAAGAGATACACAAAAATAAAGAATACAGTGAAAAAACGATGTTTGATGCTCTTCATAAGTAGAATGTGTTAATTCTTTAGATAAAGATCAATATGATTCTCAATCTGTAAATATTGTTGGATTTTAAACATCTCAGTTGGGATAGTTTCTTATTTTTAGATTTTATAGCTATAATCGTCAGGATGTAGGTTCGAGTCCTATAGGGGACATAAAATTTAATGTAATCAAGGAGAAAATATATGGATAAAACTAATTAAATTCAACCGCATAAGGTAATTATTTTTTAATAAAAAAATTTTAGGAAGGAGTATATTATGCAATTAAGAACAATAAAAATAACAGATTATTTAGAGATCAATTCACTTATAAAAGAAGCATTTGAAAATAGTGAATACGGATATAATGGTGAGGCAGAAATAGTGACTCAACTTAGATTTACTAATTATTACGTTCCAGAACTTGAAATTATTGCTGTTGAGAATAATAAAATTATAGGACATGGATTGTTAAGTGAAGTTGAAGTAATTAACAAAAATAAAACTTTATGCATAGGATTAGCATTAGCTCCTTTAAGTGTTGCACCAGCCTATCAGGGTAGAAAAATTGGAGAAACCCTATTATTAACGCTTGAAACGAAGGCTAAAGAATTAAATTATAAATTTATAACTATTTTAGGAAGCGCGAGTTATTATTCTCGGTATGGATACACACCAGCTAGTCAATATGACATTGAAGCTCCATTTGACGTTCCAGATGAATCTTTTATGATAAAAATTTTGTCAGAAAATGCTCTTGATGGAATAAGTGGTGTAATACAATATTCAGAAGCTTTTAATTAGGCTAGAAAACATAATTTACAAAAACTGAGTACATTCAAGTTTTATTTAAAATAATCTATATATCCTTATGGATCAACGAAAGTATACTTACCAATTTTATATCAATCATGCTACAGTTTCCTTGTAAGAAAATTTATTAATGAAGCTTTCTTCAGCCACCTTTGGGTGGTATTTTTCAAGCTAACTAAAACAAATAGAGAAACTTAATTACATATATTATAATTAAATTGTGCTACATGTATTCCGTTCTACGTTTAAAAGATCTCTTTCAAAGCATGTAGCACAATATAATTAGCATAACTATGATCGATTATCATCACCCATTCTTATATGTTTAACTGCGAATTATTATCTCTTGGGCTACCCTTTCGAGCAGCCTTTTTTAGTATTGATTTTTGATAAAAAAGTACTATGATAATTATTGTCAAAGTGAATTAAATAATTCCTCAATGCCGCTTACTTTTTCGCAGTGGTAAGCGTCTTTTTTTGAAAAAGAAAAAACACAACGTATTCGCAGGTACGTTGTGTTTATGGTGTATATTTGTTCAAATTAACATCCAATTATTATTGGATCTGATAAATAAAATGTGTCAATGGAAACAAAAAATGACCATACTTTTTATAAAAATATAGAAAATATTAGAAATTACAAAATTATAAAAATGTTGATATTAAGGCAAACAGGTCTAACTAGAACTAGTCAAGAATTGCAAAACTAGAAGTGTCTGTTTATCCAGCAGCTCAAGAAGCTTAATAAACGACTAGCTCTATTCCTTGTATCTCAAGGGATAGAGCTTTTTTGTATGTTAAAGATATTTTTTGACCATATTTTTGGCTATACTTTCAAAAAATCGAGATAGTTCGGTTGTTCATGTAAGTGTAAATCCATACAAACAAAAATATCTCAAATGTAGATTGCTTGAAAATTTTTGCTTTTCTTAAATTATAGATCAAATAAAACGCACTAGGTCATGAAATCATTTTATTCCTTTTTTTGTTATACTAAACTTGTGGGAATTGTTCATTCTTTTACAAGAGGAGGAAGGTTTTTGGAAAATTTATTTATGACGTTTCTTACGTACTCTTTTATAGGTTGGCTTTGGGAAAGTGTTTTTTGTTCGATCAAGGCAAGGCATTTTGTGTATCGTGGTTTTTTACTTGGTCCTTACTGTCCGGTTTATGGATTTGGTGTAGTGGCTGTACTGACACTTGTGCCAAGTAATGCGGGAACATTGCTGAATCTCTATTTCAATGCAGTGGTGATCGTAACGGTCGTGGAATTTGTTACAAGCTGGCTATTAGAAAAATTATTTGGTATGAAATTATGGGACTACACAAAAGTTCCCTTTAATATTGAGGGAAGAGTGGCGGTTCCTGTGTCATTATTTTGGGGGATAGGGTGTCTCTTGTTGATCAGATGGATCAATCCGATGATTCAAGACGTCATTGAGTTATTCATTAGAAATACAGAAAACATTGGGCCGTTGGTGATTGCGTTTCTTTTCCTACTGGATGTACTCTCTACCTTTGTTTTTACATTTACGACCAAGAAAGAAGTGGCTTCTGTAATTGATAATTCTGATCCTGAAAATGCAGCGATAAAAGAATTCCGCTTAAAACATTTATTGATGAATCGTCGATCTTCTAGAAGTAGAGAAAGAGTCGCTCAGTTTCTTAGAAACCAGCCAATGAGAATAAAACATCATAATTTGAATCGTTTGATCAAAAATTATCCGAATATTCGATTTAAGAAATAATCAGTTTTTCATAACGATTTAATTAGTTAATTAGACAACTTTCTAACAGGTACTTTGTTTAGGGAGTGTCTTTTTTTTTAGTAATTTGTTTTTTATGAATTAGTTATAGATAATTTGTCGTTTTAATAATCTGTTGATTTCAATTGTAAGAAAGATTAAAGTAATAACACGCACTAGTACTAAGGATAGTGGAACAAAAGAATTTTTATATGAAAAATAGTAGAATCAATAAATGTTTTAATAAACCTTGTTTTTTTACGAGGAATCCTATTATAATAGATTTTTTAAAAGAGAGAATTATGGTAAATAGTTGACGAAATCTAATTAAATCAATAGTATTATGTTTTGAAACCAGTCTAAAAAAGGAGCGAGAAAATTGGCAAAACGAATTGACCGAATTTATACGTATGTCAAAGAGAAAACCGCTCATCTTACACCTGCTGAATATGATCAAGGCGTAACAACACAAGAAATCGCTGAAATTTTAGGAATTCAACGAACGAATAGCAGTAAAGATCTTAATCAGCTTGTACGTGAAGGAAAATTGTTGAAGACAGACGGACGACCTGTACGTTACATATATCAAATGCATGTCACTTATAATCAACCAGCTGGTAAACATGTGATCAGCTATAAAGAAACGACGAATGAAATTGAAAAACCAATGATTCAAATCGATACAAAGGATATCTTTGCTAAAATCATCGGTGCAAATGGCAGTATG
Source organism: Enterococcus sp. VV15 (assembly GCF_005236045.1). Taxonomy (NCBI): domain Bacteria; kingdom Bacillati; phylum Bacillota; class Bacilli; order Lactobacillales; family Enterococcaceae; genus Enterococcus; species Enterococcus sp. VV15. The sequence goes on along the minus strand of NZ_QPTY01000012.1, from coordinate 61,132 downwards.
AAAAATTCTGTCGAACAAGCGAAAGCGGCAATTTTATATCCTCCAAAGGGATTGAATTGCTTGATTACAGGACCAACGGGATCAGGGAAGACCTACTTTGCACACGCAATGTTTCACTTCGCCAAGGCAAATAATGTGGTAGGAGAAGAAAATGAGCTGATCGTATTCAATTGTGCAGATTATGCAAATAATCCAGAACTATTGATGAGTCATCTATTCGGCTATGTAAAAGGTGCTTTCACTGGGGCGGAAGAAGAAAAAATGGGGATCATCGATCAAGCAGATGGCGGAATGCTGTTTCTGGATGAGATCCACCGTTTGCCACCAGAAGGGCAAGAAATGATTTTTTATTTTATGGATCATGGCACATATAGTCGTTTGGGTGAGACGACAAAATCTCATGAAGCGAATGTTCGGATCGTTGGGGCAACCACAGAAGATCCAGGTTCTTCTTTATTAGAAACTTTTGTTCGCCGTATCCCGATCAATATCAAGTTGCCGGCATTTGAAAAACGACCAGCAAACGAAAAAATCGATTTAGTAAAAATCATGATCGCTCATGAAGCCAATCGCACGCAGCGGAAAATCACGTTGACTGAAGATGTCGTCAAAGCTTTAGTAGGCAGTGTGACCTATGGAAATATTGGGCAGCTGAAATCGAATATCCAACTGGTTTGTGCAAGAGGCTTCCTGAATCATATGAATTCACCGGAAATCTCGATCACGATCGATGATTTGACGGAAGGGATCAGAAGTGGTTTGATCCAATTAGCGAGTAACAGAGAAGCGATGTCTGAATTATCAAAGTTACTGGAACCTAAAATCACGGTTTTACCTAATGATATGATCATGAAGATCCAGTCCGATTCCTATGAGCTTCCTTATAATCTTTATGATATCATCGGTGATAAAGCTGCTCTTTTGAAGTCAGATGGATTAGACCAAGAAGCAATCAATCATTTTATTTCGACAGACATCAATATCCATTTGAAATCTTTCTACAAGGATCACGGGTTCTCCTTTAATGCGGATAACAAATTAGCAGAATTTGTCGATCCAAAAATCATTGAGGTAACAAACCAAATTTATGTGATGGTCAAAAAAGCATTACCTTATGAATTTCAACAGAATTTCATTTACGCCATGAGCTTGCATATTAGTTCGTTTTTAAAACGGATCAATATTGGCGAGGAACGTCATACAAATGACAATATACGTGAAATGGCGATTGATTTTTCGGAAGAATATACGATCGCACAAGAAGTAAGAAAATATATCGAAACCTATTTTCAAGTGAAGATTCCCGATAGTGAGGATTATTATTTGACGGTCCTGCTTGTGTCACTTCGAGCGAACCAAGCGAGTGGCAGAATCGGGGTCGTAGTGGCAGCTCACGGTACAAGTACAGCAAGCAGTATGGTACAAGTAGTCCAACAGTTATTAGATGCTGATAATGTACGAGCGGTCGACATGCCGTTGGATATGGATCCAAAAACTGCGCTTGCTAGGATCGAACGTAATGTTGAAGAAGTGGATGAAGGCAGTGGAACCATCTTATTAGTGGATATGGGCTCCTTGGCTTCGTTCAACACACAGATCCAAAGAGATACTGGGATTCCTGTTCGGACAGTGGATATGGTAACGACTTCCTTAGTTTTAGAGACGGTGCGTAAAGTATCTGTTTTGGGTACAGACTTGGATATGTTGTATGAATCGTTGAAAAATTTCCGCGGCTATGCAGAAATCTCAACAGAGGTTACAGATGATCTATCAGATATTCGCAAAAAAGCTGTTTTGGCTGTTTGTGCATCAGGAGAGGGTACGGCTCAACGAATCAAAGAATTGATCGAACGAGCTGTCAGCAAACGCCAAGAGACGGAGTTAACAGTTTTAGCTTTATCGATCATTGAATTAAAAGATGCATTACCTAAGATCCAAGAAAACTATCAGATCATTGCAACAACAGGGATCACTGATCCACATATTGCAGCTCCGTTTATACCGTTGGAGCACTTTATTGATCAAAATATCGAACTGATTTTAGATCAATTACTTCTGGAATCGGAATTAGAGGACATGGATGAAGTCTCATTAGATGAAGAAACATCAAAAAAATCTTGTTTGGAGTTTATTACACAAAACTTTACGTTTATCAATGGAACGAAATTAATTGATCCGCTGTGGGAATTTGCCGGAGATATGGCACATGCCGTATCGATAGATGAAATAGAATATGGTTTTAAGATCAATCTTGTTTTGCATACTGTAGGGATGATTGAGCGGATCATTTTGAATGAACCTTTGACCGTTGAGGCGGATGAGCTGAACGGCATGTTTACAGATGAATATTATTTGTTAGTGGAAGAACAGTTGAACAATCTAGAATATCAAATAAAGGTCAAAACACCACCGGCGGAAATCTACTTTTTAGTAAAATTGATCCACAATCATTTGGAAAAAAATAAATACACTAATCTATAAATACACAAAAACGATACACTTTATTAGTGTATCGTTTTTGTGTATTGCTTAAGAAACCTTTAAAATCAACTAGTGTATTATAAAAAAGTTGGCACGCTTCTTGCTTTTAATAAAGTGTGCTAGGAGGTGGTTGTCACACAGAAATGATAGGGGTTTCTGTGAAGTAGTTTGAAAGAAGGAGATTTACTGATGGATATTCGGTTAGCACGTATAGATGATCGTTTGATCCATGGACAAGTTGCAACTGTCTGGTCAAAATTGACTGGCGTAGAGCGAATCATCGTTATTAGTGATTTAGTAGCCCAAGATAAATTGCGAAAGTTTCTATTAAAGGAAGCTGCACCGCCTGGGATCATGGCGAATGTGATTACTGTTAAAAAAATGATCCAAGTTTATCAAAGTGGTTTATTAGCGAAAGCTAAGGTCATGTTACTATTTACTAATCCCCAAGACGTTGAGACGATTGTCCGAAGCGGTGTACCGCTACATTCACTGAATATCGGTGGCATGAGTTTTTCTGATGGGAAAACAATGATCACAAATTTTGTTTCAGTTGATCAGCGAGATATTGAATCGTTTCACTACTTGGATCGCCAAGGTGTGGAATTGGAGATTCGTAAAGTACCCGCAGATAGAAAGGTCCTTTTGATGGAATTACTAGCGAAAACCAAAAAGGCATAAAAGTTGTTGTTGGGAAATGGTCAAATTCATCTGTTGTAATAGGTAGCAATTATTTTTAATTTTTGATTTTGTTACAACAAAAAGAAACAGGAGGTATAAGTATGGTAGGGATTATCCTTGCAAGTCATGGACAATTTGCTGAAGGAATCTTGCAATCTGGTTCAATGATTTTTGGCGAACAAGAAAACGTCAAAGCAGTCATTTTAAAACCCAGTGAAGGTCCAGATGACTTGAGAGCCAAATTAGAAGAAGCTGTTGCTTCTTTTGATAATCAAGACGAAATATTGTTCTTAGTTGATTTATGGGGCGGAACGCCATTCAACCAATCAAACACATTGTTTGAAGAACACAAAGACAAATGGGCAATCGTTAGTGGTTTGAACTTGCCTATGTTGATCGAAGCATACGCATCTCGCTTCTCAATGGAATCTGCACATGAAATTGCAGCGCATATCATTGAAACAGCAAAAGAGGGCGTGAAAGTAAAACCAGAAGAATTAGAACCACAAGAAGCACCAAAAGCAGCTGCACAACAAGCAGTAACATCGGGTACTCCTGGTAAATTCAGCTATGTGTTAGCTCGTATCGATTCACGTTTGCTTCACGGACAAGTTGCGACAGCTTGGACGAAAACAACAAATCCAACACGGATCATCGTTGTTTCAGATGCAGTAGCGAAAGATGAACTTCGTAAGAAATTGATTCAACAAGCTGCTCCTCCAGGTGTTAAAGCACACGTGGTACCAGTGGAACAAATGATCAAACTTGCAAAAGACGATCAACATTTTGGTGGTCAACGCGCATTACTATTGTTTGAAAACCCTCAAGATGTTTTACGAGCAGTAGAAGGCGGAGTTCCATTAGAAACAGTTAATGTTGGTTCAATGGCGCACTCGCCTGGTAAAGTACAACCAAATAAAGTATTAGCTTTCAGTCAAACAGATATTGATACATTCAATCAGTTAAAAGAAGCTGGAATCAAATTTGATGTACGTAAAGTGCCAAATGATTCAAAAGGAAACATGGATGAAATTTTGAAAAAAGCGCAAGAAGAATTGAACAAACACGCATAATTCAATTATCAGAAAAAATGGAGGATTAATATCATGGAATTAAATATTATTCAAGTGATCTTAGTCGTTATCGTTGCATTTTTGGCTGGTATGGAAGGAATTCTTGATGAATTTCAATTCCACCAACCAGTAGTCGCATGTACGTTAATCGGCTTAGTTACTGGGAACCTACTCCCTTGCCTTATCCTAGGTGGTACATTACAAATGATCGCTCTTGGCTGGGCAAATATCGGTGCTGCTGTAGCTCCTGATGCCGCATTGGCATCTGTTGCATCTGCAATTATTTTAGTATTAGGTGGTCAAGGAAGAGCTGGGGTTTCTTCAGCTATCGCAATCGCTGTTCCTCTTGCTGTTGCTGGTTTGTTACTAACAATCATCTGTCGTACGATTGCAACTGCCTTCGTTCACTTGATGGATGCTGCTGCAAAAGAAGGTAACTTCAGAAAAGTTGAATTTTGGCATATCGTTGCAATTTGTTTACAAGGTATTCGTATTGCAATCCCTGCTGGTTTGATCCTAGCAATTGGCGAAGGTCCAGTAAGAAGCTTACTTGAATCTATGCCAGCTTGGTTAACAGACGGTTTAGCAATCGGTGGTGGTATGGTTGTGGCTGTTGGTTATGCAATGGTTATCAACATGATGGCTACTAAAGAAGTATGGCCATTCTTCGCTATCGGTTTCGTTTTGGCAACTGTAACACAAATCACTCTTATCGGACTTGGTGCAATTGGTGTGGCTCTTGCTCTTATCTACTTGGCACTTTCTAAACAAGGTGCCGGTTCAGGTAATGGCGGGAACTCAAACACTGGTGACCCACTAGGCGATATCATCGACAACTATTAAAGGAGGCGTACACGAAAATGGCAGAAGAAAGAATTCAATTATCTAAAAAAGATCGTATTTCTGTTTGGTGGCGTTCGACTTTCATTCAAGGATCTTGGAACTACGAACGTATGCAAAATGGTGGTTGGGCATATTCAATGATCCCAGCGATCAAGAAATTATATAAAACAAAAGAAGACCGTGCGGCTGCATTGGAACGTCATTTAGAGTTCTTCAATACACACCCATATGTAGCTTCACCAATTATCGGTGTAACATTAGCGTTAGAAGAAGAACGTGCAAATGGTGCACCTGTAGATGACGTAACAATCCAAGGGGTTAAGGTCGGTATGATGGGACCTTTAGCTGGTATCGGGGATCCGGTTTTCTGGTTTACAGTAAGACCTATTCTTGGTGCATTAGCAGCTTCACTAGCGATTAGTGGTAATATCTTAGGACCAATCATCTACTTCTTAGGATGGAACATCATCCGTATGGCTTTCACTTGGTACACACAAGAATTTGGTTATAAAGCCGGTTCTAAAATCACTGAAGATTTATCTGGTGGTTTATTGCAAGATATCACTAAAGGGGCTTCGATTTTGGGGATGTTTATCCTTGGATCATTAGTTAACCGTTGGGTATCGATCAAATTCACACCAGTTGTTTCAACTGTAAAACTTGATAAAGGTGCCTACATTGACTGGAATTCACTACCTTCAGGTGCAGAAGGAATCAAGAGCGCATTGGAACAACAAGCTGCTGGTTTGTCTTTAACATCTGAAAAAGTAACAACTTTACAAGATAACTTAGACAGCTTGATTCCTGGATTGGCTGCGTTATTGTTAACGTTGTTCTGTATGTGGCTACTTAAGAAAAAAGTTTCTCCAATCATCATCATTCTTGGTTTATTCGTGGTCGGTATTGTCTTCCACTTAATCGGATTAATGTAATTTGTAGAAATGATTCTGTTGAAGCTGTGGCAAAAGTCATATTTGATTTTTGCCACAGCTTCTTTTATAATCGCTTCGAAGACACTGTCGGATTATGTGAGGTTGGTAAAATATACATTTTTTCTTTAAAATTTACTTAATGCAAGCCTACTTTTCCCAACCTCGGAAATGGAGTATAAGAAATGGTACAATCTATCAATACAAAAGTCGATTTAACAACAAATGCTACTTCTTATTTAGGGATCACAGATTATGGTAAGATCATGATTGGTGATAAGGGTTTTGAATTTTATAATGATCGAGATGCACGTAAATTCGTCCAGATACCTTGGGAGGAAGTAGATCAGGTGATTGCTTCTGTCATGTTTAAGGGAAAATGGATTCCTCGTTTTGCCATCAAATCAAAGAGAAATGGTACGTATACTTTTTCTGCTAAAGACCCTAAAAAAGTGTTGCGTGCGATTAGAAACTATGTTGATCCTAGCAATATGGTTAGATCATTAAGTTTATTAGATGTAGTGAAACGCGGCATGAAGAATATTTTTAAACGCAAATAAAAATAGGCGAATGAGGTCGAGACAAAAGTTGCTTAGGTTTGAAAAATTGGAGAAAAAAACGATGTGGGACAAAAATAAGAAAAACTTTTGTCTCATACTTTAAAAACGAATAAACGGTGGGAGCAGAAGCAATTCCATCGGAAATAAGCCGAAATTCACAAAAATTTGAAAAGCAATTATCGTGAATTCTTCTTATTTCTCAGATTTATATAAGCTACCATAACACCTTCTTGCTACTTGTAGTTCAATCATTTGCTCGCTTTAAAACGTGTATGCTAGAATTATAACGTACAAAAAGGAGGTTATATTATGGGTTGGTTATGGACATTGATCGTGGGAGCGATTATTGGTGCGATTGCTGGAGCAATTACCAGTAAAGGAAATTCCATGGGATGTATCACAAATATCATTGCCGGATTGATTGGTTCAAGTATAGGACAAGCAATTTTTGGCTACTGGGGACCGCAAGCAGCAGGTATGGCACTTATTCCGTCGATTTTAGGGGCTGTTATTTTAGTAGCGGTTGTTTCATTCTTCTTCGGAAGAAAATCATAAATGTATAATTATTTTCTATTGGGTATGATAGCTAGGGCAAATCACTAAATGATTTGTTCCAGCTATTTTTTTCTTGTAAATTTATCAATAAAATTCGCTTTATTTGTCTTGAAGAAGCGAAAATTTGCTATAATAGAAAAAAGAGGCAAAGAAAGAAGGAGTTTCATTTATGATGCTACGAGTAGAAAAATTACGTAAAAAAATGCGGGAAAACAATTTAGATTCGTTTTTGATCACAAGTCCTTATAATCTCCGTTATTTGACAAACTTTACTGGAACAACAGGTTTAGCGGTGATTACATTGGAGAAAGCATTCTTTATTACAGATTTTCGTTATACTGAACAAGCCGCAACACAGGCACAAGGATTTGAGATCATCAAAAATGTCGGACCGATTTTTGATGAAGTAGCTAACTTAGTTCGTAAAGAAGGCTTACGTATGTTAGCTTTTGAAGAATCAACTGTTTCATTTTTAGAATACTCAGTGTTAGAAGAAATCATTGATGCAGAATTGATTCCTGTTTCTGAGATGATCGAAGAATTACGAGAAGTGAAAGATGAAGAAGAAATTACGATCATTGAGAAAGCTTGTAGCATAGCCGATATGGCCTATGATCATATCTTGAAAATGATCCAACCAGGCATGACAGAGATCGAAGTAGCCAATCAAGTGGATTTCTATATGCGTTCCCTAGGGGCGTCAGGCGTTTCATTTTCTACGATCGTTGCTAGTGGACTACGTTCTGCAATGCCTCATGGTGTAGCAAGCAATAAAGTCATTGAACAAGGCGATATGATCACTTTGGATTTTGGTTGCTACTATGAAGGATATGTTTCTGATATGACACGTACATTTGCAATCGGCGACCCAGGTGAAAAACTTAAAGAAATCTATGAGATTGTATTGGGTGCTCAATTAGCAGTGATCGAAGCTGCTAAGCCAGGTGTTACAGGTATCCAACTAGATGCAGTCGCAAGAGACTATATCACGAGGCATGGTTATGGAGAAGCCTTTGGACATTCCACTGGTCATGGTATCGGACTAGAGATCCATGAAGGACCAAATGTTTCAGCTAGAGCAGAAAAACAAATTATCGTTGGGAATATCATTACAGATGAACCAGGAATCTATCTCCCAGGAATCGGTGGTGTCAGAATCGAAGACGATTTGTTGATCACACCAGAAGGAAATCGGGTATTGACGCATTCACCGAAAGAATTGATTATTTTATAATCTGTTTGACAGATGCAAGATTCATGCGGACTTTGTTATAGAAAATCGCTTGATTTAATGATACACTATATAAGAAATCGAGCTTCGGCAATTATAGAGAAGCTTGCTTGAAAGAACGAGCTGAAAGAAGCAGGTGAACAGTTTACCTTTGTGTATTGCGAGTAAATCGAAGAAAATATTTTTACACGTAAGCAATATGCACATAGGCAAAAGGAGGAATAGATAAAATGGCAGAGGACAAAAATTTAATCTTGAATACGAGTCAAGAGCTAGGTGAAATCGTTATTGCGCCAGAAGTGATTGAAGTGATCATTGGGATCGCTGCTTCAAAAGTTGAAGGTGTTTATGGGATGCGTGGCACATTTGCCAGCAACGTGACCGAATTGTTAGGACGAGCAGCTCATGGTAAGGGTGTTTACTTAGTAAATGATGAAGACGGTTTGAAAGTAGATCTTTACTGCTATTTAGAATATGGTGTCTCTGTTCCTAAGGTAGCAATGGAAATGCAAGAACGTGTCAACCAGCAAGTTCTTTTCATGACTGACATTGCTTTAGCAGAAGTGAATATCCATGTTGTAGCAGTAGTACCCGAAAAGTTGGAACAACCAGCGATCGAAGAACTTTTTGAAGACGAAGAGGAAGAAAATGAATAAAGAACTATCAAGACACGAGATTCGTGAAATGGCTTTGCAAGCATTGTTTCCATTGGATTTCAATGCTGACCTGACAAAAGAAGATGCAATTTTCCACGCAATTGAACTTGATCATAAAGACATGATCAATGAAGAGGAGTCAGAATTCGTTCCTGTTTATCTAGATACGCTAGTTGGCGGGGTATGTGCCAAAAAAGATGAACTAGATCGTACGATCGAAAAACATCTTCGAGGGAACTGGCGAATCAACCGTATTTCCAAAATGGACTTAGTCATCTTACGTATTGCTATTTTTGAAATGATGTATATTGAGGATGTACCATCCGCCGTTGCATTGAATGAAGCAATCGAATTGACGAAAACTTTTAGTGATGATCAATCACGTAAGTTCGTTAATGGGGTATTATCAAATGTATTGAAGGAAATAGAAGCTGGGGCGTAAGTCCTAGCTTTTTTCTGTTAATAAGTCAAAACGGGTTATAAAACAACGATTATCTATGGTAGAATAAAAGCACAAAAAAATCTGGGAGTGATTGTATGGCAGAATTGATCAATGGAAAAGAATTAGCTGAAAAAATGCAAGCAGAGATTGCTATAAAAGTAAATGAACTAAAAGAAAAAGACATCCATCCCGGATTAGTCGTTTTACTAGTGGGTGAAAATCCAGCTAGTCAAGTCTATGTTCGAAACAAGGAACGTTCCGCAAAAACGATCGGTATTTATTCAAAAGTCGAACGATATGTGCAGACGATTTCTGAAGCGGATCTGTTGGCTGAAATTGAAAAGTATAATCAGGATCCTAGATTCCATGGCATCCTAGTTCAGTTGCCACTACCAGAACACATAGATGAAGAGAAAGTCTTACTTGCAATCGACCCTAAAAAAGATGTCGATGGGTTCCACCCAATGAATTTAGGCCGATTATTAGCGGGAAATCCTGATAAGATTCCATGTACCCCTTATGGAATCATGAAAATGTTTGAAGCTTATGACATTGATCTTTCTGGCAAACGAGCAGTGGTGATCGGACGAAGCAATATTGTTGGAAAACCGATGGCACAGCTGATGTTGATGGCGGATGCTACTGTTACGATCGCGCATTCAAAAACAAAACAACTTCCAGAGTTAGCTAAAGAAGCAGATATCTTGGTCGTAGCCATTGGTCGTGGTCATTTTGTAACAAAAGAATTTATTAAACCAGGTGCTGTTGTGATTGATGTGGGGATGAATCGTGATGAAAATGGCAAGTTGATCGGTGATGTGAAGTTTGATGAAGTCGAACCTTTGGCAAGCTACATCACACCTGTTCCAAAAGGTGTTGGACCGATGACGATCACGATGTTGATGTACCAAACAGTCATGGCCGCTGAAGCAGGTGAGTAGATGACCCAAGAATATTTAACAGTTACTACGTTAACGAAGTATTTAAGAAGAAAATTTGATGTAGACCCTTATCTTGAAAGGGTCTATTTAACAGGAGAAATTTCTAATTTCCGTTTACGTGCAAACGCACACCAATATTTTAGTTTGAAAGATGATCATGCCAAAATATCTGCCATCATGTTTAAAGGAGCTTTTCAGAAACTGCGCTTTCAGCCAAAAGAGGGGATGAAAGTATTAGTTGTCGGGAGAATCTCGCTTTATGAAGCTGCTGGATCTTATCAGATCTACGTGGAACACATGGAGCCTGATGGTGTAGGGGCACTTTACCAAGAACTGGAAGAGCGAAAAGAAAAACTGTTGAAAGAAGGACTTTTTCAAGGACCAAAACGGACACTTCCCCGCTTTCCGAAAAGAATCGCTGTTTTGACTAGTCCAAGCGGTGCGGTGATCCGGGATATCATCACTACAGTAAAACGGCGTTATCCGATTGTTCAGTTAGTCCTATTTCCAACCGTTGTCCAAGGAAACCAAGCGGCAGACAATATCGTAAAAAATATCCAGCAAGTAGAAAAATTGGGGAATTTTGATACGATGATCATAGGCCGTGGCGGTGGATCAATCGAAGATTTATGGCCATTTAACGAAGAGCGAGTTGCTAGAGCAATCTATGAAGCAAAAACACCTATCATATCCTCCGTTGGACATGAGACAGATACAACAATTGCTGACTTAGTTGCGGATGTGCGGGCTGCGACTCCGACTGCAGCAGCTGAATTAGCTGTCCCAGTGTTATCAGAAGAATTGTTGAAGATCAAGGAGCGACAAGCTAGACTTGAACAGGCATTTATGCGCCAGATTCAGCGCAAACAAGAACGCTTTGAACGGGCAAAACAATCTTACGTCTTTCGTCAACCCGATCGCCTATATGAGGGTCATACCATCAAATTGGATCAGTTGAAACAACGGTTGATGCAAGCAACACAGCAAATTTACCATCAGAAAGAAAAAGAAACATTGAATTTATCGCATCAGTTGCAACAAGTTGCCCCTCTTTATCGAGTGAAGTCTGCGAAACAAGAAGCAGGTTATCTTGAGAAAAGGTTAGCAGAGAAAATGCAGCAATACATGCAAATGCAAAGGCAACAGTTTCAACAAGCAGTTCAATCTCTGGACCTGTTAAGCCCACTGAAAATCATGGGACGCGGTTATACGTACACGACCATCAATGAGCAAGTGGTCAAAAGTGTGACAGAGGTCCAACCAGACGATTCTTTGGTCATCCACTATCAAGATGGGCAAGTAATCGGGAAGGTACAAAAAGTATAAAAGGAGCATAAACAAGATGGCAAATCCAACATTTGAAGAATCATTGCAAGAGTTAGAAAAAATCGTCATGCAGTTGGAACAAGGAGATGTTCCTTTAGAATCAGCACTAGATGCATTTAAACGTGGAATGGAATTAAGCAAGCAATGTCAGGATACTTTAACAAAGGCGGAAGAAACACTAACGAAAATGATGACAGAAGCAAACGAAGAAATTTCTTTTGAAGGAAAAGAGGAAGCCTAATGAAATTAGCTGATTTTTCTGCTATTCACCTTCCTGCTGTCGAAAACGAGATGCTTGCTTTTCTTGACGAGTATACATCTGATGAAAAGTTAAAAGAAAGCATGGTGTATTCGATCCGTGCGGGGGGGAAGAGAATCCGCCCTTTACTTTTGTTGGCTACAGTTGCTTCATTTGAAGAAGTTATCAATACGACTGTTTATCAAGTAGCTGCCGCCCTTGAAATGGTTCATACGTATTCGCTGATCCATGACGATCTGCCAGCGATGGACAACGACGATCTGCGTCGAGGGAAGCCAACAAATCATAAAATCTATGGCGAAGCATTGGCTATATTGGCGGGTGATGGCTTACTCACAGGGGCGTTCCAGCTGATTAGTATGACTCATTTAGCAAATTCACCAAAACTTCTGTTGTTACAACAGTTAGCTGTGAGTGCAGGAACGCAGGGAATGGTTGCTGGCCAAGCTGCCGACATTGAAGGCGAAACAAAACAACTTGCTTTAGAAGAATTAGCGTTCATCCATGAGAGAAAAACAGGGAGGTTGATCCATTATGCGCTACTAGCCGGCGGAGTTTTAGCAGATCAGCCGGAAGAAGTAGTAGGGGAATTACAACAGTTAGCCAGACACCTAGGACTGGCTTTTCAAATTCGAGATGACTTATTAGATGTGATCAGTACTACTGAGGAGTTAGGAAAAACTGCTGGCAAAGATGCGGAAATGGAAAAAAATACCTATCCCCGATTGCTAGGGATCGAAAAGACAAAAACAGCATTGAAAGCAGAAATCGCTAGTGCAAATGAAATCATCGAACGTCTAGAACAAACCGTCTATTCGTTTAAAGGACAACTGCTTCGTCAATTAGTACAGCAATTTGATATATAGGAATGAGGAAAAAAATGGAAAAAGAACGTGTGGACGTTTTAGCGGTCAAACAAGGATTATTTGAAACGAGAGAACAAGCAAAACGTTCAGTCATGGCAGGACTGATTTACAATGAAAAAAATGAACGTTTTGATAAACCTGGTGAAAAGATCCCTGTTACCAATGAATTGAAAATCAAAGGGAAAAAATTACCATATGTTTCCCGCGGTGGGTTGAAATTGGAAAAAGCACTAAACGTTTTTGATCTATCTGTTGCCGATAAAATCTTGCTTGATATTGGTGCTTCTACCGGTGGCTTCACGGATGCAGCTTTACAAAATGGCGCCAAAATGAGTTATGCGTTGGATGTTGGCTACAATCAACTGGCGTGGAAGATCAGACAGGACGAGAGAGTAGAAGTAATGGAAAGAGTTAATTTTCGTTATTCAAAACCCGAAGATTTCAAGTTGGGAGTACCTGAAATTGCGGTGATTGATGTTTCGTTCATTTCTTTGAAACTAATGCTTCCTCCTTTACACGACATTTTAACAGATGGTGGCGAAGTGATCACCTTGATCAAGCCACAATTCGAAGCTGGTAGAGATGCGGTTGGGAAGAACGGTATCGTGCGTGATTCGCAAACCCATATACAAGTAGTTGAGGATATCTTGCGTTTTGCTACGGGTCATGGCTATGATGTTTTAGAACTAAGCTATTCCCCAATCACTGGTGGCGAAGGAAATATTGAATTTCTGGCACATTTGAAAAAAGCAAAAGACGAAGGAACGTTATCTCCAATGATCAACGTAGTAAAAATCGTTGAACAAGCCCATGAACAATTCAATCACAAATAAATGCGAGCCAGATGATAAAGAAGTCAACGAATTCTTCTTTATCAAGCGCTTGAAATAAGCTATCATAGTAAAGAAGAATAAACGAAGGAGCGAAGAGCGTATGAGAAAAAAGGATCGACATCGTTTGATTACTCGGTTACTGAACGAAAATGATATCAGAAAACAAGAAGAATTCGTTGAAATCTTAAAAAACAAAGGGATATCTGTGACTCAGGCAACCATCTCTAGAGATATAAAAGAACTCAAACTTATCAAAGTCCCTGCCTCAGATGGCGGTTATCGTTACAGTCTTCCGGCAGAAACAAGTGAAGATGTGAATACGAAATTAGAAAAATTACTGAGAGATGCCTTTGTAGCTGTTGACCAAATGGAAAAATTTGTGATTTTGAAGACATTGCCTGGAAATGCATCAGCAGCTGCTAATCTTATCGATAAGCGCTATAAAAAAGAATTGTTTTCGATCATTAATGATGATGACAACGTGCTGATGATTACGCGTACAGAAGAAGACGCTGTGACATTAAAGAAAGATTTTCTACATTACCTTTGATAGAAGGAGTGAGTGCGATGTTACAAGAAATCAGTATTACTAATTTTGCGATTATTCCTGAACTGCGGTTGTCTTTTCATGAGGGAATGACGGCACTCACAGGTGAAACAGGTGCAGGAAAATCAATTATTATCGATGCTCTTGGGCTGTTGGCAGGAGGAAGAAGCTCAAGTGACTATATCCGACAAGGTGCAGATAAGTGTATTCTGGAAGGTTTATTTGAGTGGCCTAAACAAGATGGTTTTTCTGCGTTGATGAATGAGTTAGGAATCGAATCTGATGGAGACAATCTAATTGTTCGAAGAGATATGTCTTTGACAGGGAAAAATGTTTGTCGTGTCAATGGGCACATCGTAACATTAGCTAATCTAAGAAAAATAGGCAGTTATTTGGTAGATATCCAAGGCCAAAATGAACATCAGGAACTTTTACAACCAGAAGCACACTTAGTTTTACTCGATCGTTTTGGCGACAATGAATTTCAGCGTAAGAAGAAAAATTATCAGCAAGAGTTTTCGCGCTACCGCGAACTTGAACGACAAGTTCGTAAGATCCAGAAAAATGAAAAATCTTTTGTCCAACGGATTGACATGCTTCATTTTCAGCAAGAAGAAATCGCTGCGGCACAATTAGAAGTAGGCGAAGAAGAACAGTTAAGTGAAGAGCGAGAAAAATTAAGTAATTATCAAAAAATAGTGGATAGCTTAGCTAGTGGCTATAGTGCGCTGAGTGGGGAAGAGCGGAGCAGTGTAGATAATGTAGGATTGGCAGTAGCTGAGCTGCAAAGTATCGCGCACTTAGATAATGAGTACGAGGCGATTTTTGAAAATGTCCAAAGCGCCTATTATTTATTGCAAGATGCAATCGGTGATATGAGTCGTCAAATTGACCTGCTAGAGTTAGATGAGAATCGCTTAGAAGAAGTGAATCAACGATTAGAGCTGATCCGTCAATTAAAGCGTAAATATGGGGAATCAATCGAAGCCATCTTGAACTATTATGATGATATCACTCAGGAACTAGCCTCCTCCGATTTTTCCGAAGGACAACTTGAAAAAATGAGAATTGAACTGGCTGAAAAAGAAGAGAAACTTCAGAAACAGGCAGTAGAATTACATGAAATGCGAAAGAAAATCGCTAAAGGATTAGAGCAATCTATCTTAAAAGAATTAAAAAGTCTTTATATGGAAAATACTGAATTCGAAGTACGCTTTTCAAAATCTGACAAGGCACAACTAGATATGAACGGATTTGACCAAGTGGAGTTCTACATAACCACGAATCCTGGGGAGCCTTTGAAACCTTTAGTCAAAGTAGCTTCTGGCGGCGAGCTTTCTCGGATGTTATTAGCATTGAAGACGATCTTTTCTTCTGAACAAGGAGTAACTAGTATTATTTTTGATGAAGTAGATACAGGGGTCAGTGGAAGGGTCGCACAAGCAATCGCAGATAAGATCTCACAAATCTCACGTTATTCACAGGTATTATGTATTACACATCTTCCTCAAGTAGCAGCCGTGGCTGACTATCAGTATTATATTAAAAAAGATGTCATCAAAGGGCGCACTCAAACCTCTGTAGCAGAATTGGCACCAGCACAGCGTGAAGAAGAAATTGCACGGATGTTGGCAGGAAGTGAAATCACCCCTTTAACAATGGAACATGCAAAAGAATTACTACGGTTAGCGAAACAAGTCTAAGTATTTTGTTTGATTAATAAGCGGTTGACACTAAGACAGCAATAGATGATTATTGTGAAAAGAAATGAAACGTGTTTTTCGGTGGTTGAAGAAGCTATTTTGGGAGCATTGTTTATTCGAAAAAAAAGAGAAGGCTGACGAAATCTTTGTCAGCCTTCTCTTTTTTTCGTTTAAACAATCGATGTTACATGACACTCATTACAGCAGTTAAAACAACTGAGCCAACAGTTAGAATAAGCATTGTCCAAATGACAATTTTGGTGATCTTGGAAAACGTACTTGTTTGTTTTTTCTCACGCATAGTTCTACCTCGAAATTTTATTGTTGCCCTTAGTTTACATGCTTTTTCTTTATTCGACAAGGGGGGGGATTATAAAAACTTCCCCTTTTTTAAATAATAAGCGGTTAGTATACTAATGAGTAGCATAAAAAGGGTCAGCCATAAAAAGGCGTCATCCCGTTCAGCAATAGGAAGTTTGATATTCATCCCGTAGAGACTTCCTATGATTGTCGGGATCGTTAAAATAATTGTAAGAGAAGTTAAAATTTTCATAATATTGTTTAGGTTATTCGATATAATAGCAGAAAATGTTTGATTCATTTGTTCTACGAGATTCAACTGGATGCGGGCAGTCGTTCTAGCTTGTTCCGTCTCAATGATCACATCATGTAGATGGGCTCTTAGCGCATGATTTTCTTGAATCGTTTTATTTTTTATCAGGGTGTTTAGTGTAGTAGAATTTGCGGCTGTTGCTTCTCTGAAATACACTAAGCTTTTCTGGATATCCATGATTTGATACAGCTGACTATTTTCCGTAGAAACACGTAATTGTTTTTCTAAAACATCACATTGAGATTGTAAAGTAGACAAATAAGTGTTGTATGAAAAAGTGATCTGCCAAATGATCTGCATGAAAATATTTAGATTGGTCGATAAATCATTTTTTTCAAACGTTTGACTGAATACTTTTTTCAAAAAGAGTGGTTCGTGATTCGTAATTGTGATAAGCTTTTTTTGAGGTGTCACTATAATTGAAAAAGGATACGTATCCACTTGGAAATAGCCACTGGGACTTGTTTTTACAAAAGGATATTGTAATAATAATAACGCTGGTTTTGTTAGTTTTGTTTGATTGAATTCCTCTTCTCTTGAATTTTCAGCATCATCTAGTATCGACGTAATATAATCGGAAGGAATCTGGAATTGATGAGTTAGTTTATTGATTTCTTCTTCGTTTGGACGTTCCACACAATACCAAACTGTTTCAGCAGTTTCTTTTTGTGTATTTACTAGTTGCTGGTTAGTCATAGAAAAATACTTGATCATAGTCGAACCTCCTAAAATCTTTGTTTCTTCTATTATAACGGATTATCCAATCGAACACAGTTGGGGAGTTTGGACTAGGCAACTTTTCTGATTGATGTCGTCATTTGAAGTAGAAGACTCGATAAAGCAAAGAAAACTGTATAAATTTAAAATAAATGAAATAGTTGTGTAAAGTTTATAGCGTATACTTGAAACAACTAGAAGAAGGAGTTTTTGTCAGATGGGCACTTTTACGCCAATTGTTTTATTTTGGTATATTTTTCCTGCAATCGTCTTATTTGGTTGCAACTTTTTGGTAAAACTATTTTCATTGGACCGTCGTTTTAAAATTAAAGCTCCTGATCTTGCTGTCCCTTTTTTGTGGGGAGGCATGCATGCTTTATCACGTAATATGGCCACTTTTTCGTTCCTACCATTTTTCATGATTTCCATGCTTTTAATGGCAATATGTATTGCTGTATTCCAAGCTTATTATTATGATGAAATCATTTATTCGCGTTATTTGAAAATGACTTGGCGGTTAGCATTTTTACTGACGATTGTCTTTTATGGACTATTGATCGTTTTAAATATCCTTACGTATCTATGATAAAAAACGGTTTCGAGCTGTAAAAAGTTTTTTTAAAGACTTTTTACAGCTTAATTCTTAAAAAAGTTTTTATGAATAAAAAAGTTATTCTCGGATTTTCCATAAAAGGTGGTAGAAAGTGGGGGATTGTGGTAGACTAATTTTAGTTAGTGGAGGAACGGGGGTAGTTTCAATGTTGATGGGCGAATATCGGCATAATATTGATACAAAAGGTCGTATGATCGTACCTTCGAAACTTCGTGAAGAACTGGGCGAAGAATTTGTCCTTACCAGAGGATTAGATGGCTGTCTTTTTGGCTATCCCATGAGTGAATGGCAGAATCTAGAGTCCAAATTAAACGAAATGCCCTTAGCTAAAAAAGATGCTCGTACGTTCGTGCGTTTTTTTTACTCGGCTGCCACTGAATGTGAATTAGATAAACAAGGACGTATCAATATCCCCAGCACATTAAGAAATTATGCTACTTTAACAAAAGAATGTGTAGTGATTGGCGTTTCAAATCGAATTGAGATATGGGATGAAGAACGCTGGCAAGAATTTTCCGAAGTTGCAGAAGAAAACTTTGATGAAATTGCTGAAAATATGATTGATTTCGGACTATAAGATAGGAAGAGGCTGACTAATGACTGAAACATTTCAACACTATACAGTCATGTTGAAAGAGACGGTTGATGGATTGAACATCAAACCTGATGGCATTTATGTAGACTGTACACTTGGCGGTGCCGGACATAGTGAATATTTATTGAGCCAATTGAATTCAAATGGGCACCTTTATGCATTTGATCAAGATCAAAAAGCAATCGATCATGCGACAGTACGATTAGCCCCATACGTTGAAAAAGGCATGGTTACTTTTATCAAAGCAAACTTTCGAGAATTAGAAGAGCAGATAACAAAATATGTCTCCCATGTGGACGGTATTTTGTATGATCTAGGGGTATCTTCGCCTCAACTTGACGAAGCAGAAAGAGGATTTAGCTACCATCAAGATGCACCGCTAGACATGCGCATGGATCAATCAGCGCCTTTGTCTGCGTATCATGTGATCAATGAATATCCTTATAATGAACTAGTAAAAATTTTCTTTCGCTACGGTGAAGAGAAATTTTCAAAACAAATCGCTCGAGAAATTGAACGAGTCAGAAAAATACGCCCAATCGAAACGACTGGCGAGTTAGTAGAAATCATTAAAGATGTGATTCCTGCACCAGCGAGAAGAAAAGGTGGTCATCCGGCAAAACGGATTTTCCAAGCTGTGAGAATCGCAGTCAACGATGAACTGGGTGCGGAAGAAGCATCATTAGAACAAGCGATTCGTCTTTTAAATCAAAATGGTCGTATCAGTGTGATCACGTTCCATTCGTTAGAGGATCGTATCGTCAAAAACATGTTCAAGGAATATAGTACAGTCCGAGATTTACCACCAGGATTGCCAGTCATCCCAGAAGAATTTCAACCAGAATTAAAATTGATCAATAGAAAGCCAATCCTTCCTTCTGAAGAGGAATTAGCTGAAAATAACCGATCTCGTAGTGCTAAATTACGAATTGCTGAAAAAATACGTGTGAAAGAGGAGTAGAATAATGGCAGAATTAAGAAAAGTACAAGAATATCCATATGATTTACCAGATATGGTCGAACAACCTGAACATCAGCTGCCAGATTCGAATCAAGAAGTTATTCTTCCTCAATCGCCAGCAAAACGGTTAAAACATATATCCAATTTAGAAAAACTGGCTGTAGTAAGTATTACGCTTTCGGTGATTGCGCTTTGCATACTAACTGTAATGTTGCGTACGAATATCAGTGGTGTAGAAAACGAAATTACAACGATCCAAACTAAAATCGACAAAAAAAATGTCGAAAAAACAAGTTTAGTACAAGAAAAGAACGAGTTGTCACGTACTGAACGAATCAAAAAAATCGCAGAAGAAAAAGGGTTGTCGATCAACGATGACAATTTAAGGAAAGTGAAGTAAATGAGTCTTAAAAATAAATTCCGGCGGTTTATGGAAAAGAAAAATCTAAATCCGATGAACAATCGCAAAAAAGTAGGTATCATTTTATTTGCTACGAGTATTGGATTGTTCTTTTTATTTGCCGTCCGTTTTTCGTATATCGTTATTGGAGGCCATGTCGCTGGGACCTCTCTAGCGGAAAAAACTGAACAGCTCTACAAAGGTAGTGAAGTCGTCAAAGCAAAACGCGGAACGATCTATGATCGCAATGGAGTGGCCCTTGCTGAAGACGCTAAATCTTATTCGATCAAAGCTATCTTATCCAAAACGTATACAACTGGTGATAAAAAATTATATGCCCAAGAAAAGGATTTTGATAAAATCGCTACGATTTTGCACAAAAATCTTTCAATCGAAAAGAGCCAGGCACTAAAGATCCTACAAGATGGCGCAAAAAATGAGCTATACCAAGTAGAGTTTGGAAACTATGGGAAAAATATCTCACAGGAGACCAGACAAACGATCGAATCAGAAATGAAAAAAGAAAATATCGCAGGGTTATATTTTGAAGATCATTCTGCACGGATGTATCCTAATGGTGTATTTTCTTCTCATTTTATCGGGTATGCTGTCCCAAATAAGGACGATACAGGTCTAGTTGGTAAATTGGGATTAGAGGCTGCTTATAATGATGTATTGAGCGGGAAAAATGGGAAAATCATTTATCAAAAAGATAATTACCAAAATGCCTTACCAGGGACAGTCGCTGAAGAAGAAAAAGCAGTGAATGGTCAAGATATTTATACGACTCTAGATAGTCGTCTTCAAAGTTATTTAGAAACCTTGATGGATCAAGTCAATGATGAGTATCAGCCAGATGAATTGACGGCTGTCTTAATGAAAGCCAAAACTGGTGAGATCTTAGCTATGGGTCAACGACCTACTTTCAATC
This sequence comes from Enterococcus sp. VV15, assembly GCF_005236045.1. Taxonomy (NCBI): domain Bacteria; kingdom Bacillati; phylum Bacillota; class Bacilli; order Lactobacillales; family Enterococcaceae; genus Enterococcus; species Enterococcus sp. VV15. The sequence continues at coordinate 40,376 of NZ_QPTY01000012.1, read as the reverse complement.
CAGAAACAATGGAAGGATTACAAGAAAAAGATTCCGTTTGGCGTAATTTCTTGGTTCAAGATAGCTATGAACCAGGCTCTACAATGAAAGTCTTCACCACAGCAGCTGCTATCGAAGAAGGCAAATTCAATGAAAATGAAACGTTTCAATCAGGTAAGATCAAAGTTGCAGATGCAACGATCAATGACCATGATTACGGCGCAAAAGGTGTCTTAACAATGAGACAAGCACTTTCTTGGTCAAGTAACGTTGGGATGGTCATGTTGGAACAACGTATGGGTGGTGCATGGTATAACTATCTGCAAAAACTAGGTTTTGGACAAAGTACTCACTCTGGCTTAGATGATGAAGTTTCAGGAGCTTTGCCAACTGAAAACATCGTTGACCGTGCCATGAGTGCTTACGGACAAGCTGTAGGAGTGACGAACTTCCAGATGATGAAGGCATTCACATCAATAGCAAACAATGGTACGATGATACAACCACGTTATATCAGCAAAATCGTCGATCCAACGACTGGCGAAGAAAGAGCAACGCAAACAGAAGTATTAGGACAGCCATTTTCAAAGGAAACGACTCAAAAAGTACGCGAATATATGCGTGATGTAGTAGAAAGTGAAAATTATGGTAGTGCCTATGGTGTATATAGTGTACCTGGTTACAATGTTTCGGCTAAAACGGGTACTGCACAGATTGCTTCTGATACTGGTGGTTACCAAACAGGTGAGACAGCTTATTTGTATTCAATCGTTGAAATGGTTCCGTCAGAAGATCCTGAATATGTATTGTACCTAACGATGAAACATCCTAAAACATATGACCGTGATGCATTAGCAAAAATCGCTAATCCATTGATGAAACGTGCAATGGACTTTAAAGAAACAGAAACAGATGAAAAAACAGAAGAAGCAACTGAAAAAGTGACTGTGGCTGATTACCGTAATCTAGGTACAGATGTTGCTGCAGCAGATGCGCAAAAAAGCGGACTACAACCAATTGTTATTGGTGATGGTAAAAAGGTGAAAAAACAGTCAACAGAACAAGGCGATCAATTGATTTCTGGTGAAAAGATCATCTTATATACTGGTGGCGAGAAACTGATGCCTGATGTAACCGGTTGGTCTAAAGCGGACATCATGAAATTAGGTAAAATATTAGGGATCGAGGTAACTTTCGACGGTGATGGCTATTGCACAAAACAAAGCCTTGCGCCGTATGAAAAAATTACCGATGATAAATTAAGCTTTACATTAGAAGAATAAGAAGAGAATTAGGAGAGAAAAGAGCATGGAGTGGACACAAGCATTAATTCCTATCGTTAGTAGCTGTGCAATGACAGTTGCAGCAACGCCGCTATTTATTGGATATTTTCAAATGAAAAAACAAGGACAAGCAATTCGGGAAGAAGGACCTAAATGGCATAATGTCAAAGCCGGAACTCCTACCATGGGTGGTTTAGTGTTCTTAGTTGCAGCTATATTGACAGGGATTTGGGTAGGTGCTTGGCAAGAGCAACTTACTCCTACTCTTTTCATTCTATTATTTGTTTTAGCACTGTATGGCGCGATTGGTTTTTTAGATGACTTTATCAAAATTTTCAGAAAAAGAAATATGGGTCTAAATTCAAAACAAAAACTGATTGGACAAATCGTCGGCGGCATCATTTTCTATGCAGTCTATCGTTCAGAAAATTATGTCGGTACACTGAACTTCTTTGGTATTGAGATTCCTCTTGGGATCATCTACGGAATTTTTGCTATTTTTTGGTTAGTCGGTTTCTCAAACGCTGTGAACTTAACTGATGGTATTGATGGATTAGTGGCAGGGTTAGGTAGTATTTCATTTGCCACTTATGGAATCATCGCTTGGCATCAACAGCAATATGATGTACTGGTCATTTGTTTGAGTGTGCTTGGTGGATTATTGGGATTCTTTGTGTATAACCACAAACCAGCAAAAATCTTTATGGGTGATGTGGGCTCGCTTGCCCTAGGTGGCTTACTGGCAGCAATCTCAATGATGTTGAATCAAGAATGGACATTATTGTTAGTTGGTTTGATTTATGTCGTGGAAACAGCTAGTGTCATGTTGCAAGTGACATCATTCAAACTAACTGGAAAAAGAATTTTTAAAATGTCTCCGATCCATCATCATTTTGAAATGAGTGGTTGGACAGAGTGGAAGATTGATATTGTTTTTTGGGCGATTAGTCTAGTGACTTCTTTGATTACATTATGGTTCATTTGGTAGGAGATGACAGGAAATGAAAAAAATTTCAACGTATGAAAATAAAAAGGTCCTTGTTTTAGGATTAGCAAAGAGTGGATTTAGTGCGGCCAAATTGTTACATGAATTGGGCGCACTTGTCACTGTAAATGATGGGAAACCTTTTGATGAAAACCCTGAAGCACAAGAATTGCTGTCAATGGGGATAAAAGTGGTCACAGGGAGTCATCCAATCGAATTATTGGATGAAGAATTTTCGTTATTAGTCAAAAATCCCGGTATCCCTTATAGTCATCCTTTCGTTTCAAAAGCACAAGAACTGGGTATTCCGGTAATTACGGAAGTAGAATTAGCTTACGAGGTAGCGGAATGTCCGATTATTGGCATCACTGGGACGAATGGTAAAACGACAACTACCACCATGACTGGTTTATTATTGAATGCTGAAAAAAATGATGGCATTGCTCGCTTAGCTGGAAATATTGGTTATCCTGCAAGTAGTGTGGCACAAGAAGCAACTAAAGAAGATAAAATCGTGATGGAATTATCAAGTTTCCAATTGATGGGAATCACTGAATTTCGTCCTCACATCGCTGTGATCACGAATATTTATGAAGCGCATATTGATTATCATGGTACGCGTGATGAATATGTCAAAGCCAAATGGCAACTTCAAAAAAATATGACTGAATCAGACTACTTGATCCTCAACTGGAATCAGTCTGAATTAAGAGAACTAAGCAAAACGACAAAAGCAACTGTTTTACCATTTGCAACAGAACAAGAATTGTCGAAAGGTGCCTATTCATTGAATGGAAGTATCTTCTATGATCAAGATAAAATCATGGATAGTTCTGAAATGGGTGTGCCAGGCTCTCACAATGTTGAAAATGCATTGGCCGCCATTTCAGTTGCTAAATTGTATGGGATATCTAATACCGCAATTAAACAAACATTACAGCTTTTCCATGGTGTACCACACCGTACGCAATATGTAGGGGAAGTTCAAGGACGTAAATTTTATAATGACTCAAAAGCCACGAATATTTTAGCGACAAAAATGGCTTTAAGTGGATTTACGCCAGAAAACTTAGTATTGATCGCTGGTGGGCTAGATCGAGGGAATTCATTTGATGCATTGATTCCTTCCTTAACAGGTCTTAAAGCATTGATCGTTTTTGGTGAAACAAAAGAGAAATTGATGGAGGCTGGCAAAAAAGCAGGTATTCCTATTATTGAAACAGCGGAAAATGCTGAATCAGCAGTACCTGTTTCTCTTCGCTTAAGTGGAGAAGGCGATGTGATCTTATTGTCACCAGCTAACGCTAGTTGGGATCAATACCCTAACTTTGAAATCAGAGGCGAACGCTTTATGGACGCTATCAATAAACTAGAAAATGTAGAAGCGAGCGATAATTAATGAAAATTTTGGTTACAGGCGGAGGAACTGGAGGACATATCTATCCAGCATTAGCCTTCGTCAATTATGTTAAAGCACAAGTGCCAAATGCTGAATTTATGTATGTTGGTGCACAAAGAGGGTTGGAGAATAAGATTGTTCCAGAAACAGGGATTCCATTTCGTACCTTAGAGATCCAAGGATTTAAACGAAAAATTTCACTGTACAATGTTAAAACAGTCCAACTTTTCTTGAAAAGTATCCGTTCAGCAAAAAAAATTTTAAAAGAATTTCAACCAGATGTTGTGATTGGTACAGGCGGTTATGTTTCAGGAGCCGTCGTCTATGCGGCTGCAAAATCAAATATTCCAACGATCATCCATGAACAAAACAGTGTCCCAGGGATGACGAATAAATTTTTAAGTCGCTATGTGGATCGGATCGCTATTTCCTTTAAGGATGCTCAAGCATTTTTTCCAAAAGAAAAATCTGTGTTAGTGGGCAATCCACGTGCACAAGAAGTAGCGAATATGAATAAGACGAATATCATCGAATCGTTTGGACTGGACCCCAATAAAAAGACTGTCCTGATCTTTGGTGGAAGCCAAGGAGCGCTAAAAATAAATCAAGCTGTAACAGATTTTTTGACTGATTTTGAAAGTACGGATTATCAAGTGCTTTATGCTTCTGGAGAGCGTTACTATGAAGCAGTGAGAGAAAAAATAAATGCTTCACCAAATGTAAGTGTCCAACCCTATATCTCTAAAATGGCAGAAGTCATGGTTGCGAGTGATTTACTAGTCGGTAGAGCGGGAGCCACTTCCATCGCTGAGCTAACGGCGATTGGTTTGCCAGCGATCTTGATCCCAAGTCCTTATGTGACGAATGATCACCAAACAAAAAATGCCATGAGTTTAGTGCATGCGCATGCAGCTAAGATGATCAAAGATGACGAGTTGACAGAGAAAACATTGAGAAATGCAATCGAAGAAATCATGGCAAACGACAAGCTGCAACAAAGCATGTCCGAGGCATCTAAACAACAAGGGATTCCAGATGCCTCAGAACGGCTATATCGATTAGTAGAAGCTGTTATTCAGAAATAAAGGCGGGTGGTCTAAAGTGAGTAAGAAAAAAGAACCAGAAAATTTGCCGAATCAATCTGTTGATGAAAACAATCTAACTCCCTGGCAAAAGGCCAACCGGAAATATTTAGCAGAACATGGTAAAGAAGCAACGAAAAAAGCGGATAATGAAGTTCAACCAGACGAACAAGAAGCTGATGCAGAACCAGCAACTGAAAAGGATCTTCCAGAACATGAGCATGACGCTTCATCCGAAGATGAAACGGAACAAACAAAAGCGGGTGGTCCTTACAATGGTTCTTTCCTCAATCGATTGCCCAACCTAAAAAATCAGCGAAATAAAGTATTGTATCGGCGCTTGGCTTTGATTATCACGATTCTAGGTATACCATTGATCTTTTTGATTTATTACGTATCTCCATACAGCAAGTTGCAAGCAGTCACTGTATCGGGCAACGAAAATGTCGCTGCCCAGACAGTCATTACGGATACGAAGTTAACGATGGGTGCGAATATTTGGAAACAATATTGGCATAAGGCTGACTACATCAACAATTTGAAAGAAGAACAGCCACGGATCGAAAATGCACAAATCAGTTTTAAAACGCTCAATACGTTTACTTTAAAAGTCAAAGAGTACAAAGAAATTGCTTTAGTAACGAAAAACGGGCAGTATTATCCTGTAATGGAAAATGGGACAGTTCTTAGTGAAAAAGTGGCTAATCCCACAAAAAATCTTCCTATCCTAGATGGATTCGCGAACAATGAAAAAATCAAATCATTAACAAAGGAATACAACAAACTGTCAGCTGAATTGCAAAAAGCAATTTCTGAAATCAAATATACACCAAGTGATACGAATAAAAACTTGCTCCGATTGTATATGAATGATGGCAACCAAGTCATTGTAAATATCCAAAATCTAGCTAGTCAAATGAAATACTACGCGCAAGTAGCAAAAGATATGGATGAAAAAGGTGTGATCGATATGGAAGTCGGTATTTTCTCCTATCCTTATTCAGAAAGCAGTGCAGAAGCAGAACAGTCCTCTGGAACAAATTCGATGGAAACATCGACAGAACAAACAAATGGATCCTCTGCGAGTACCGAACCTTCATCAGAAGAAACAGTACCAAGTGAGTCGGAACAGACAGGGAATACGTCAGGTGATACAAGTGAAACAAATCAAAATGACGATAATTCAAGTTCGTCTTCTTCGATTTCAACAGAAAATTGATAAAACAACTTTAAAAAGTGAGAATCTACTTTCTAAAAACCAGTAATTTATGGTAGAATTGAAAGCAGTGAATATATCTATTAAAGTATATTTAAAAACGGACGTTAGTTGTTCGCTTGTATATGGAATAGTAAGTAGGAGGGAATCCCATTCATGGCAAAAACAGGAATGTATGTAGGCCTTGATATTGGAACGACATCTGTCAAAGTTGTCGTGGCTGAATATATCGACAGCCAAATGAATATTATTGGAGTAGGAAACGCAAAATCAGAAGGGATTAACCGTGGCATTATCGTTGATATCGATAAAACGGTCCAAGCGATACAACGAGCAGTACGACAAGCAGAAGAAAAAGCAGGAATCCAGATCAAAAGCGTAAGTGTTGGTTTGCCCGCAAACATGCTTGAAGTTGAAAATTGCCAAGGAATGATCGCAGTTAACGGAGATTCAAAAGAAATCACCGACGAAGATGTCCGAAATGTGGCTTCAGCTGCCCTAGTTCGTTCAATTCCTCCTGAACGTCAAATCGTATCAATTTTACCACAGGACTTTACCGTGGATGGATTCGAAGGAATCAAAGATCCACGTGGAATGATCGGTGTCAGACTAGAAATGTATGGTCTATTGTTTACTGGTCCAAAAACTATTGTTCACAATATTCGTAAATGTGTAGAAAATGCAGGATTGGTCGTAAATGAATTAGTCATTACGCCATTAGCTTTAACAGAAACAATCCTTTCAGATGGAGAAAAAGATTTCGGTACGATTGTTATTGATATGGGTGGGGGCCAAACAACAACAGCTGTTATGCATGATAAACAATTGAAGTTTACCAGTCTAGATCAAGAAGGCGGAGAATTCGTCACCAAAGATATTTCCATTGTATTGAATACTTCATTCAATAATGCCGAAGCGCTAAAAATCAATTATGGTGATGCTTATCCAGAACGGACTTCTGATCAAGAAGAATTTCCAGTTGATGTGATCGGACAATCTGAACCAGTGAAAGTTGATGAACGCTATTTGTCAGAAGTCATCTCTGCACGTATGGAACAGATTTTTAACAAAGCAAAAGCTGCTTTAGATCAAATCGAAGCACTAGAACTGCCTGGTGGAGTAGTGCTGACTGGTGGAGCGGCAAGTCTTCCTGGCGTTGTTGATCTAGCCCAAGAAATTTTTGGTGTAAACGTCAAACTATATGTACCAAATCAAATGGGTCTACGTAATCCAGTTTTTACTAATGTGATCAGTATCGTTGATTATTCAGCAAACTTGAGTGAAGTTTACCAATTGGCTAAAATTGCTGTAACTGGGGAAACAACTATTGCTCATCATCCGACTGTTGAACAAGAAGTAACTACTTATGACAGTTATGATGTTCAAGAAGAAACTGATTATGACGAATCTGAACAAAAGAAATCTGGCGAAAACGTAACGAATAAAATTAAAGGTTTCTTTTCAAATATTTTTGATTAATTCATCCTGGGAGGAATAAAAATATGGAATTCTCAATTGATAATAATATCAATGACGGCGCAGTAATCAAAGTCATCGGTGTCGGTGGCGGCGGAGGAAATGCTGTAAACCGAATGATTGAAGAAAATGTAAAAGGTGTAGAATTTATTACTGCCAACACAGATGTACAAGCTTTGAAAAACTCAAAAGCTGAAACTGTCATCCAATTAGGCCCTAAATACACACGTGGGTTAGGTGCAGGTTCACAACCAGAAGTTGGACAAAAAGCTGCTGAAGAAAGCGAACAATCTTTAAGAGAAGCATTAGATGGTGCAGATATGATCTTTATCACAGCCGGAATGGGTGGCGGAACCGGTACAGGTGCTGCACCGATCGTAGCTGGAATCGCTAGAGAATTAGGCGCTTTAACAGTCGGCGTTGTGACACGTCCATTCACTTTTGAAGGACCAAAACGTGGCCGTTTTGCTGCAGAAGGAATTGCACGTTTGAAAGAAAATGTGGATACATTATTAATCATTTCAAACAACCGCTTATTAGAAGTAGTTGATAAAAAGACACCAATGTTAGAAGCGTTCCGTGAAGCGGACAACGTTTTACGCCAAGGTGTTCAAGGTATCTCTGACTTGATCACAGCTCCTGGTTACGTGAACTTGGACTTCGCTGATGTGAAGACAGTAATGGAAAACCAAGGAACTGCTTTGATGGGTATCGGCGTTGCAAGCGGTGAAGATCGTGTAGTTGAAGCAACGAAGAAAGCTATTTCTTCTCCACTATTAGAAACATCGATCGATGGAGCGGAACAAGTCCTATTGAACATCACAGGCGGTTTAGATATGACATTGTTTGAAGCACAAGATGCTTCTGATATCGTTGCAAATGCAGCTACAGGAGATGTAAACATCATCCTAGGTACTTCGATCAATGAAGAAATGGGCGATGAAATCCGCGTAACGGTTATCGCAACAGGTATCGACGAATCAAAAAAGGAACGCAAGTCTAGTCGTCCAACTAGACAAACATCTATGCAATCATCTACTCAAAAACCAGTATTGGATATGGATCAAGCCAAACCTACTCCAGTAGACGAAGAAAGTAGTTTTGGAGACTGGGACATCCGACGTGAAAAAAATGTCCGTCCTAAAGTTGACGAATCTAATTTTGATACTATTGAAAAAAAAGAATTTGATACATTCAATCGTGAAGAAACAAAATCAAATGGTGATGACGAATTGAATACACCACCGTTTTTCCGTCGTAAAAAATAAGGGAGAGGGAGAGCACATGATTGCTGACAACTTGCTAAAAATAGAGCAAGACATTCAGGATTCGTGTGCTCTTGTTCATCGTAATCCGAAAGAAGTTACTTTAGTGGCCGTGACAAAGTCTGTGGACTCTGACAAGGCAGAAGAGCTGATTAAAGCGGGAGTAAACAATTGCGCAGAAAATCGCGTAGATAAGTTATTGCAGAAAAAACAAGATTTGCAAAATCATCCTGATATCAAGTGGCATTTAATTGGTAATTTACAGCGCAGAAAGGTAAAATTGATTGTAAATGAAATTGATTACTTTCATGCGTTGGACAGTTTAAAATTAGCAGAAGAGATCCAAAAAAGAGCAGAAAAACAACTTGCTTGTTTTGTAGAAGTGAATGTCTCTGGTGAAGAGTCAAAACAAGGAATATCTCCAGATGAACTTTTTCCTTTTTTAGAATCGTTGGCTTCATTAACTAAGATAAAAGTTGTCGGTTTGATGACAATGGCGCCTAAAGATGCTTCTGCTGACCAAATTCGTAAAGTGTTTGGAACGCTGAAAGAGTTGCGTGATCTTGTTCAGAAGAAAGAACTTCCACATGCACCATGTACAGAATTAAGCATGGGAATGAGTCAAGATTTCCAATTGGCAATCGAAGAAGGTGCTACATTCATTCGTGTAGGGACAGCGTTATTCAAAGACGAGGAGGAACAATAATGCCGCTTTTAAATAGAGGAGCAATTGCTAATTTTTTCGGATTAGCTGATGAAGAAGAGTACGAAGAATACCCTGAAACAACTAATAGAGCTGTAACACAGCCGACTAAGAATAAACCAACACAAGTGCAGATGAGTCAACCCAAAACTACGGTGGTCTCAAAACCACGTGAGCAACAAAGGACTACACGTCCTGTGACCCGTGAAACTGCACAACCAGAAACAAAAAAAGTAATTGAATTACATCAATCATCTGCTAAAAATGTCCGTAAAGAAGAAGCTACAAAATCTTCATTTACATCAAAGACAAATTTAGCTGGAAAAATCACGGTCATGGAACCACGTACGTACTCTGAAGCGATGACCATTGCGAAACGGATCATCGCTGGAGAAGCCACGTTAGTTAATTTTCATCTTGTGGAAGAAAAACAAGCAAGAAGAATCGTTGATTTTCTAACTGGAACTGTCTATGCACTAGACGGTGATATCAAGCGTGTGGGAGACGAAATCTTCCTATGTACGCCTACAGGTATGGAAATCGATAGTTCAACGGCTCAATCGTTTGCGGACGTGAACATGTTTGACCTATAAGAGGAGGAACTACGATTTATACTATTTTTATGTTACTTAATTTGCTTGGGCGAGCAGCATATTTTTACAGTATCTTGTTGATGATCTATGCACTGTTATCTTGGTTTCCGGGAGGATATCAATCAGGAATCGGTCGGTTCCTAGCTAAAATATGCGAACCATATATACAGTTATTCGAACGACTTCCTTTACGGATCGGCGGCTTTGATTTCACGATCTTGGTATCGATTCTCATTTTGAATTTAGCGGTACAAGGACTGCAACAAATCGTCCTATGGTTGATGATGGCAGTTTACTGATCAACGAATCAGAGAGAAAAATAGGAGGGGGAAAAATGGACGCAAATGTATATCAGCATTTCCGTGCGGATGAACGTTCTTTCATTGACTCAGTTGGTGATTGGATCGAACAGGTCCAGGGTCAATATGCGCCGTATCTTACAGAGTTTCTAGATCCAAGACAATCCTATATATTAGAAACGTTGGTTCGACAAGAAACCGAACTACGCTATTCTTTTTATGGGGGATATGAGCAGGCGGAACGGAAGAGATGTTTGATTTTCCCCGAATATTATCAACCTGAAGATGAGGATTTTGAAGTTTCATTATATGAGATTCACTATCCAAGCAAATTTGCCAGTTTGAGTCATGGAAAAATTCTGGGTACATTGGTTGGTACTGGGATCAAACGTTCTTACTTTGGCGATATCATTTCTGACGGGGAACGTTGGCAAGTCTTTATCGCACAAGAAGTAGAACAGTTTGTTGTAACTCAAGTAACAAAAATTGGTAAGGTCGCTGTTCGTTTAGAGCCGAAGAAGTATACAGAATTGATTCTGCCCAAAGATAGTTGGGCTGAAGAAAGAGGTACTGTTGCTTCATTGAGACTAGACAGTGTCATCTCAGAGATTTATAATATCTCCAGACAACGTTCAAAACAGTTGATTGAGTCAGGGAAAGTAAAGGTGAATTGGACTGAAAACACTCGACCCGACTTTTTACTTGAGTTACTGGATATTGTTTCGATCAGAGGTTTTGGTCGCATCCAAGTACAGGGACTTGAGGGAAAAACTAAAAAAGAAAAGTATAGAGTATTGTTTGGTGTATTACGTAAATAAAACAAGAAGGTGGTTTACTCATGGCTTTAACTCCATTAGATATCCAAAATAAAACATTCCCGACAAAAATGCGGGGATATAATCAAGACGAAGTAGATGATTTCTTAGATTTAGTTGTTCGTGATTACGAAGAAGTAACACAAAGAAATCGTGAACTTGAAAAAGCAGTGAAACATTCAGAAGAAAAACTTGAATATTTCAATGAATTAAAAGATGCGTTGAATCAATCGATCATCGTTGCCCAAGATACTGCGGATAAAGTAAAAACTAGTGCAAGTAAAGAATCAGAAGTGATCGTTACTTCTGCACAAAATAAAGCAGATGAATTGGTAGCCACAGCTGAAAAACGTGCGCATCAATTGACGACAGATGCTGAAGAAAAAGCAAGAAAAATCTTGACAGATGCTACTGAAAAAGCAAAACAATTAGCAACTGAAACAGAAGATCTGAAGAAAAAAACACGTGTGTTCCATCAAAGAATCAGCTTGATGTTAGAATCACAATTAGAACAAGTGAAGAGTCCAGAATGGGATGAGATTTTACAACCATTTTCAAGTTATGTGACAGATAGTCATGAAGTAATCAAAGAAGTTTTGGCAAAACAACTTGACAATGAAAATCAAACTGATGTAAACTCAGACACAGGAATCATGGAAGCACCAATCACAGCATTCGATACTCAGGCAATCGATATTTCGATCGTTCCTGGAGATCATGAAGAAGAGTAGAACAGAAAAGCCTCTTGCCATTCTTTAAGCGAGCCGATGATAGTGGAAGATCGGTAAGACACTGCAAGATGAAAGATCCTCTACCTGAATTGTTTCTGAACTAAGAGTAGGAAACAGCGGTTGACCTCGTTATGGGTCTTCGAGAGTTACATCATCATGTAACTGAATTTGGGTGGTACCACGGCATGTTCGTCCCTTGGATGAACATGTTTTTTTGTGTTCTCAAAATTATTAATCAAGGAGTGTAGTGCGTAATGAAAATGAAAGAAACCTTGCAACTAGGTAAAACAAAATTCCCTATGCGTGGGAACTTGCCAAATCGCGAAGCAGATTGGCAAAAGGAATGGGAAGAAAATAAAATCTACCAAAAAAGACAGGAACTAAATGAAGGAAAACCAAGTTTTGTTCTTCATGATGGCCCTCCTTATGCCAATGGAAATATCCATTTAGGTCATTCACTAAATAAAATCAGTAAAGATATTATCAGCCGTTCGAAATCAATGTCGGGTTTTCGTGCACCCTATGTTCCTGGTTGGGATACTCACGGCTTGCCGATCGAACAAGTATTAGCCAACAAAGGAATCAAACGTAAAGAAATGTCTAAGGCTGAATATTTGGAAAAATGTCGCGAATACGCACTTTCACAAGTAGACAAACAACGGAATGATTTCAAACGATTGGGTGTCGCAGGTGACTGGGATCATCCATATGTCACTTTAGATCCATCTTATGAAGCTGCCCAAATCAGAGTATTTGGTAAAATGGCTGAAAAAGGTTATATCTATAAGGGATTGAAACCTATCTATTGGTCACCATCAAGTGAGTCTTCACTTGCTGAAGCTGAAATCGAATATAAAGATGTGAAGTCACCTTCTATCTTTGTTGCTTTTAATGTCAAAGATGGAAAAGGGATCGTTGATGAAGATGCTGCTTTTGTGATTTGGACAACAACACCTTGGACATTACCAGCTAACCAAGGGATTGCAGTAAATCCTAGCTATACGTATGTATTAGTGGAAGCTGATGGCCGTAAATTTGTAGTTGCAAAAGATTTATTAGAAACTGTCCAATCAGAAATCGGTTGGGAAAATGTGAGTGTCTTAAAAGAGTTTTCAGGTCAAGAGATGGAATATATGACTGCTTGGCATCCATTCTATGATCGTGAATCATTAGTGATCTTAGGTGATCATGTCACTTTAGATGCTGGTTCTGGTCTAGTACACACAGCGCCTGGACATGGGGAAGACGATTATATCGCTGGGAATAAATACAAATTGCCTGTAGTATCACCAGTTGATTCCAAAGGCGTGTTTACAGATGAAGCACCTGGGTTTGAAGGGATCTTTTACGATAAAGTAAATCCAATGGTCACAGATCTATTAAAAGAAAAAGGCGCTTTATTGAAATTAGACTTCTTTACCCATAGCTATCCTCATGATTGGCGTACAAAAAAACCGGTGATCTATCGTGCAACACCTCAATGGTTTGCATCAATTGATGATTTCCGACAAAACATTCTTGATGAAGTTGAAAAAGTGAACTGGATTATTCCATGGGGGAAAACACGTCTTTATAACATGATTCGTGACCGAGGCGACTGGGTCATTTCACGACAACGTGCTTGGGGTGTGCCATTACCGATTTTTTATGCAGAAAATGGGGAAGCAATCATCACACCAGAAACAATTGAACATGTTGCGAATCTATTCGCAGAACATGGATCGATTATTTGGTTTGAAAGAGAAGCAAAAGAGTTACTTCCTGAAGGATTTACACATCCAGGTTCACCGAACGGTCAATTTACGAAAGAAACTGACATCATGGATGTTTGGTTTGACTCAGGTTCATCACATGAAGCAGTTTTACGTCAACGTCCAGAATTGACATTCCCTGCAGATATGTATTTGGAAGGTTCTGACCAATACCGTGGTTGGTTCAATTCAAGTATCACAACAAGTGTAGCAATCAATGGCGTGGCACCATATAAATCAGTTCTTTCACAAGGATTTACTTTAGATGGAGAAGGCCGCAAAATGAGTAAATCACTTGGAAATACGATTTTACCTGAAAAAGTGATCAACCAGTTTGGAGCAGATATTTTGCGACTTTGGGTAGCAAGTGTCGACTATGAAGCGGATGTCCGCGTATCAATGGATATCTTGAGCCAAGTTGCAGAAGTTTACCGTAAAATCAGAAATACGATGCGTTTCTTGATCGCGAATACAGAAGATTTTGATCCGAAAAAAGACACAGTTTCTTATGAAGAACTACGCTCTGTTGATAAATATATGACAGTTCGTTTAAATGAAGTTATTAAAGAAATTCGTGAAGAAGGATATGAAAAATATAATTTTATGCATATCTATCGTACAGTGATGAATTTCTTGACAGTAGATCTATCTGCATTCTATCTAGATTTTGCCAAAGATGTGGTTTATATCGAATCAGAAAATGATTATCAACGTCGTTGCATGCAAACTGTTTTCTATCAAACAGCTGTGGCATTGACAAAATTGTTGACACCGATCATTCCACATACAACGGAAGAAATTTGGTCATTCTTGAAAGAAGAAGAAGAATATGTGCAATTAAGCGAACTTCCTGCATATGAAACATTTGCTAATCAAGAAGAGTTGATGGATACGTGGGCAGCATTTATGGACTTAAGAGATAAAGTATTGAAAGCTCTTGAAGAAGCACGTAACAGTAAATTGATTGGGAAATCTTTAGAAGCTAAATTAACGATCTATCCAAATCAACAAGTACGTGAATTGCTAACAGCGGTGGACGCAGATATTCCACAATTATTGATTATTTCACCTGATTATTTTGAAGTGAAAAATGATCAAACAGATGTACCTGCAGAAGCTGTGACATTCGATGATGTTTCGATTTTAGTTGAAAAAGCAGATGGAGAAACTTGCGATCGTTGTCGCCAAATCCGTAAAGATGTCGGAGTTTATGAAAAATTACCTCATCTATGCGGACGTTGCGCACATATCGTAGAAGAAAATTATCCAGAAGCAGTTGCTGAAGGATTTGAATAACAGTTAAAAGAACAGAAGTGATAAGGTACAATAAATCCTCAAAATTCATAAAATCATTTTTCAAATTTTGAAGATTTGGGCTTATTGCTAGAGAATGGGATTCTTGTTCGTCTATAGTGATATAGAGAGATTGAGACAAAAGTCGTTTAGGCTTGAGAAATTGGAGAAAAAAACGAACAATACATTTTTTGTATTGCTCGTTTTTTTTGAAATTTCCGAAAAACCTGACTTTTAGACGCCGTTTATTTAAGAGTCTGTAGCAAACTTGATTTTTTAGATTTGTTCCACACTCTCGGAACTATTCAAATATTTTTATTGTTTAGCACTTTTTGTACTACGGAATCTTCAGATTGCTTAGTCTTATAATTTACCACGTTCACGGTACCATTCATCTGGTTGCCAGATCCATTCAAAGCCATCTTTTTCAAGTAGTTTGAAGGCTGCTTCAGGACCCATCGTACCTGCTTTATAGTTAGGAAAATCAGGTTTGGTTTGATCCCACGCTTGACGGATGACATCGACGATATGCCAAGATTGTGCGACTTCTTCCCAATGGGAGAAGTTTGTTCCATCACCTTTTAAGGCATCTAATAGTAATTTTTCATAGGCTTCAGGACTGTTTTCGACCATTTCAGAACTATTACGATACTCTAATTTGATCGGTTCGGTATTGAACCCTTGACCGACTTCTTTTCCATTCAAGGATAAGGAGAATCCTTCTGTTGGTTGGATATAGATCGTCAATACATTTGGTGGAAGTGTCGTGTCCTCACAAGGTTCATCAACAGATGTTTTGAAGACATTTACGGGCACTTGTTTGAAAACGATATTGATCCTTGTTCCTTTTTCTGTCAGACGTTTTCCTGTACGAACATAGAAAGGTACACCTGACCAACGGAAATTATCGATCGTGAATTTTCCTGCGACAAAGGTTTCAGTTGTTGATGCAGGATCAACTTTGTCTTCTTCACGATAGCTTTTGAACATTTCACCATCAAGTTGTCCCTGATCATATTGGCCACGAACAAAGTTTTCTAGGACCTCTTGTTGATCGTAAATTCGAACAGCTTTCAGTGCTTTGATTTTTTCAGCGCGAATTTCCTTTTCAGAAAATGCGACAGGTGGTTCCATAGCTAATAAAGCAACGACTTGAAGAATATGGTTTTGGACCATATCTTTCAATGCGCCACTGTGGTCATAATAGCCTCCGCGGTCCTCGACACCAAGAGCTTCACCAAAAGTGATTTGGATATTATCAATGTAGCGATTGTTCCATTGAGATTCAAAAATATTATTTGCAAAACGGATAGCAGAAATATTTTGGATCATTTCTTTTCCTAAGTAATGGTCGATCCTAAAGATATCTGATTCTGGAAAGACCTGACGGATCTTTTCATTTAGATCGTAAGCCGATTGGTAATCTGATCCAAAAGGTTTTTCGATGATCAATCGGTTATAGCCATTTTCAGTGACGATTTTTTGAGATTTTAAATGGGCAACGATAGTACCAAAAAATTGTGGAGCCATAGCAAGATAATAGATACGATTGCCATCTAGTTGGTATCGCTCATCTAATTGATCAGCCAATTCTTTTAATGTTGCATAATGAGTTGAATCATTGACATCATGAGATTGGTAGTAGAAATGACTCGCAAATTCCTTTGCTTCTTCGTCGGAAGGATTTAAGGATTGGATTGTCGAAATGACAACTTCGCGATAATGTTCATCGCTCCAAGGTCTCCGAGCAGTACCGATGACAGCAAAATGTTTTCCTAGATTGCCTTTTTTGTAAAGACGAAACAAAGAGGGATACAATTTACGTTGAGCTAAATCACCTGTACCACCAAATATCGTAAATAAAACATTTTTTTCATTAGACATGTAGGTAAGCTCCTTTATAATTTATCGACAAAAATCGTGCTGGCAGCTTTAAAACTGACAGAAATTTTCTTTTGTTCATTTTGGATGGTGATTGGACCTTCATATGCGGCAACATCAATGATTTCATATTCTTCATCGATATTAAGGTCGATCGTTACAAGATAGTCCAATAATTCTTTTTCGTCAAGGACTCGTGCAATCCGAACGGTTGAACCTACTGGATAAGAATCTAGTGTTTGCCGGCGTTCTTCATGGACCACTTCATCTTTGTGAGGAATATTCCCACCATGTGGACAATGTTTAGGATGATTCAAATAGTCTTCTAAATGATCTGCAAGTTGTTCTGATGTTACATGCTCCAAAACCTCTGCATCATCATGTACTTCATTCCAACTGTATTCTAGATGTTCGACTAAAAAAACTTCCCATAAACGATGTTTGCGAATCAAACTGCTTGCTTTTTTCAAGCCACTCTCGGTTAATTGTACACCTTGATAAGGAGAGTGTTCCACAAGTTGTTCCTTCACAAGTTTTGAAATCATTTCACTGACTGAAGCTGGTGAGACAGCAAGACTAGAAACGATTTGCTTGTTATTTACTTTAGTTGTATCTCCGCCTAACTCCAAAATGATTTTCAAATAATCTTCTCGGTTTGGTGTCATATTCGATCATCCTTTCATGGTATGAAACCATCACTAGTAAGTGTATCAAAAAAAAAGTGAATTGACTATTTTTCTAGACAAAAAAACAGAAATAAACATCGATAAATGTCTATTTCGATAGAAAAAAACGAAAGTCAAGAAATACCTTCTTGTTCTTTCGTTTAGACTATATGGAAATCAATTTTTAACGCCCGATTTTCTTTATCTGATAAGTAGAATCTGTTGATTCATCGTAAAAAGTCATTTTTTCATAAGAAAGAGTCAAATAATAGCCATAGTGATCTCGAACAATCAGTTGTTGCTCATTCAATTCAATCAGTGTGGTTCCTAATGAGTGATCATTGATGGAAAAATCAAAAGTTGGAGAAACACGCAGTTGTTCGTTTTGTTGGTTATCATCTATGAATGACCAAACACCTTGATACTGTGAAGGATCAAAGCTCTTTTCTTGTTTCTGTTTCTTTTTAATTGCGATACTACCACCTATTAAAGTTGCTAAAAAAGCTGCTGCACCATAGATTATTTTTTTCCGCATCAGACCACCTCTTCTTTTAACGATTAATTAAAGACAACGAATGTCTTACTTTCTTTTATTGTACCGAATAATATCTAAAAATTCTCTAAGACTTTCGACTGGTTTTTCAAGAGTTTTTACTCAAATTATGATAGGATACATAGTAGGAAGAAAGGTGACGATTTTTGAAATACCCACAAGTTGAAACTGCATTTTTTATTGAGCGGCCAAATCGATTTATTGCTTATTGCTTGAATCAAAGAGGTGAGGTCATTACCACCCATGTTAAAAATACAGGAAGAGGAAAAGAGGTTTTTGTTCCTGGCGCAAAAGTTGCAGTAAACTATGCCCCTAGCCCAAAACGTAAGACAGACTATGATCTGGTTGCGATCCAAAAAAAAGATGAGTGGTTCAATATCGATAGCCAGCTTCCCAACAGATTAGCGATGGAGGGAATCCTTGATGGAACCATCCAATTACCAAACCTATCAGGAAAAATCATTAAATATAAGCGAGAAGTAAATTATCGACATTCAAAGTTTGATATTTATTTAGAAACCTCAGCGAATCAGAGAGTATTCGTTGAGGTGAAAGGCATGACACTGGAAAACAAAAAAATTGGCGCATTTCCTGATGCACCAACTCTGCGAGGATTGAAACATGTCGAGGAATTAGTTGAAGCTCATTTAGAAGGCTATGAAACGTATGTGCTTTTCATTGCACAGTTTGAGCATCTTCAAGTAGCTACCATCCATGAAGAGATGCAACCGGAGTTAGCACAGAGGATTCGCTATGCGCAACTGAATGGCGTAACCGTTTTAGCGTATAATTGTCAGGTAACGGCTGATCAAGTCAAGATAAAACAGGAAATACCGTTTGATATCGATCAACCCTTTGAAGACCCTAATCTATAGAAAGAAGGTAACGAGCATGATAAATTTAGGAATTATTGGAACCAATTGGATCACACATCAATTTGTTCAAGCTGCACTTGGTACTGGAGAATATGAATTGACAGCGGTCTACTCAAGACATATAGAAAAAGCACAAGCATTTGGTTCGAAATATGAAGGTGATATTGAATATGCAACTGATTTGACGACATTCTTTCAATTGGAGCATTTAGATACTGTTTACATCGCTTCACCAAATAGTTTACATTTTCAACAGGCGAAGCAAGGAATTCTAGCCGGTAAGAATGTGATCGTTGAAAAACCAGCATTCAGTACGCCAAAAGAAATGGATGAGATCATTCATTTGGCAAATGAAAAAAAAGTATTCTTCTTTGAAGCTGCACGTAATATCCATGAATCTGGCTTTAAAAAAATTACTGACTACTTACCTTTAAAAGATGAGATATTAGGGGCTAATTTTAGCTATATGAAGTATTCATCACGTTACGATCAAGTGCTTGATGGAGAAGTGCCAAATATTTTCTCCACTCGATTTTCAGGTGGAGCAATGATGGATCTAGGGGTATATCTCGTATATGCAGCAGTTGCTTGGTTCGGTATGCCCACAGAAGTTCATTATTTCCCAAGAAAGATTTCAACAGGCGTTGATGGACTTGGATGGGGAATATTACGTTATGAATCGTTTGATGTATCCATCCAACCTGGCAAAATTGGCGATTCTTATCTACCTTCAGAAATCTATTTCGATTCTGGAACATTAGTGATGAATGGGGTCAATGCCATTGAAACAGCAGAATTCCATGATCGACAACATCAAGAAATCACTACTTTGGAAATCAAAACCGCAGAAAATCCTATGGCTGATGAAGCAAAAGATTTTGCGAATGTGATCAAGCATCCAACAGATCCAACTTGGGGATTGCTTTATGAAGAATGGATCGAGTTAGCACGCAGTGTCAATCAAGTAGTTTATGATCTAAGAAAAAATGGGGGCATCAAATTCGATGCCGATAATGAGGAAGATTTTTAATGAATGAATTTGTACAAACATTTCCACAAGCATGGCAAGAAAAATGGCAAGAAAAGGCGTTTTTAGAGGCCTCACTGATACAAAAAGCAGTCTTTCAACCACTAAAAGACCAACAAAACGTGATCGGTATTTCTCCGACTGGTTCAGGGAAGACTTTAGCTTATCTGTTTCCTTTACTATTGAATATTGAAAAGGATCACGGGAGTTCCTTACTGATCTTGGTTTCATCTCAAGAGTTAGCGATCCAAGTAGCAGAAGTTACACGAGAATGGGCTAAAGCGTTAGACCTAAAAGTCCAATCTTTAGTAGGGGGCGCTAATGTTAAACGACAAGTGGAAGGTCTGAAGAAAAGACCTGAGATCCTAGTGGGCACCCCAGGGCGAGTCTTAGAACTGATGAAATCAAAAAAAGTTAAAGCTCATCAATTGAAAACAATTGTCTTCGATGAAGCTGATCAATTGCTGGATGAAGGGAATAGTTCTTTAATCGATCAACTACTGCATCAAGCACCTGTTGAGTATCAATTAGCCTTTTTCTCAGCAACAGCCGATCGTTCGTTGAAACAAATCGAAGAATTGACAAAAAAACAAATCGAAGTAATCGATGTTACCAAAGAAGATGATTCTAGAAAAGGGCAAAAACATTACTTTTTGCAAGTACCAGCGCGTAAGAAAGATGAATGTCTTAGAAGACTAGCGTATGTTGATGGCTTTCAAGGTTTAGTCTTTTTCAATCAGCTAAGTGAGTTAGGTGCTATGGAAGAAAAATTGCTTTTTAGAGGAGTCGCTGTTGGAAGTTTAGCTTCTGACCAAAACAAATTAGTACGAAAAGCAGCACTTGAACAATTCAAAAATAATAAGATCACAGCTTTATTTACAACTGATGTCGCAGCTAGAGGTTTAGACATCAAGGGTCTACCTTATGTTGTGAATGCGGAAGTTCCCCTTACAGAAGAAGCTTATCTGCATCGATCTGGCCGAACAGGACGAATGGGAAGTGAAGGAATAGTCATCACATTTGTTCAAGATCACACTTTGAGAGATTTAAAGAAAATCGCGCGAAAAGCGGATCTATCAATTAGAGAGATTTTTCTTCATGGCGGTCAATTATTAGAGGAATCACCCGAAAAAGAAGAAATTAATCGTGAAAATGAACCACACAAAAAAGCTTCCAACTATCCTTTGAAAAAAGAAACAGCAAAAAAAGAGCCTGTGGATGTTGTACGTAAAAAACGTAAAAATAAACAAAAAAAGGATAAAAATAAAGGAGCAAGGCGCAAATAAGCGCCTTTTTGTGTTATGATAAGTGAAAACGGAATCACTGTTATTTAACTAAAGGTGGGATTGCATGAACGAAAGACAAGAAGAAATATTGGACTTATTGCATGAAAATCAGCATGGATTGACAGCTAGCGATGTAGCAGAAAAACTGAAAATCGATCGAAGCAATGCAAGTCGCTATTTAAGTGATTTATATAAGGATCATTATATTATCAAAAGTCCGGGTCGTCCGGTCGTTTACTCAATGCCTCCTAAAAAGACTGCATCAGACAAAGTTCATGTTGACTACTCTACACAAGTGACTTTTGAAACATTAGTTGGAGAGAACGATTCGTTAAAAGTCAGTATCCAACAAGCGAAAGCGGCAATTTTGTATCCGCCTCGCGGGTTACACACCATCATATTCGGAGAAACTGGTACTGGTAAATCCATGTTTGCCGAGTGTATGTATCATTTTGCGATCGACTCAGAAATGCTTTCAGAAGACGCACCATTTGTCTCTTTTAACTGTGCCGATTATGCACAAAATCCTCAGTTGCTATTTGGACATATTTTTGGGATCAAAAAAGGTGCTTATACGGGAGCCTCACAGGATAGCCAAGGATTGATCGCAAAAGCAGATGGCGGAATCTTATTTCTAGATGAAATTCATCGTTTGCCACCAGAAGGACAAGAAATGCTGTTCACTTTTATTGATAAAGGCGTTTATCGGCCACTAGGTGAAAGTGCCCATACACATGAAGCCTCCGTCCAGATCATCGGCGCTACTACGGAATCCTCAGAAAGTTTCCTTACCACATTCAACCGCAGGATCCCAATGGCGATCACTTTACCTAACCTTGCTTCTCGGTCATTAGATGAACGCTATGAAATCATCTCACTGTTCATCAAACAAGAAGCAAATCGGTTAAATCAGCGGATAGATATTGAAAAAGAAGCTATTTTAGCATTTATGCTATATGATGCAGAAGGGAATATCGGTCAAGTCAAACGTGATTTGAAGTTGGTATGTGCAAAATCATTCCTCCATTACCGCACGCATAATGAAGATAAACTGATCATTCGTAAAGAAGAGCTTTCACTTCAAGTCCAAAAGGGGTTATTGAAGATCAAAGAAGTTCCAGAACGTCTTGATCGCTTCATGGATAGCAAAAGTCAGTATCTCACTTTTGAGCCAGGTTTTGCAGATGTAGTCTGGTCGCAAGATCCTGAAAGAAATATGCAGGTATATAACGATATTGAAGAAAAAATGCTTTCTTTATCTGAAACTGGCGTAGAGAACATTGATTTGGAAACCCTGATTTCAAAAGATGTCGATGCGTACTTTCAAACATATGTCAAAGAGTTGACGAAAAGTACGATTCCAAAAGACTTATTACCAGATGACATTTGGCGTTTGACAAATGAGTTATACGATGTGGCGGAAAAGAGGCTCGATCGTATCTATAATGAAAAAGCTCGGTTCGCCTTTGCCCTTCATTTACAAAGTACTTTGGATCGTGTGAGGGACGGACATATGATCGTCCATCCTGATTTGAATAATGTACGTAAAAACTTCAAGAAGGAATTTCAAGTAGCTATCGATCTATCAACGATCATTGAAGAGGAACAGCAAGTGGAGATTCCTTTTGATGAAATCGGCTTTATCAGTATGTTCCTATCGATCAGTCTAGGGGAAAGCGAACCGGTCAAAGAAAACAAAGTAGATGTCCTAGTTTTGATGCATGGCAGACAAACTGCCTCAAGTATGTTGGAAATGGCTCAGGAACTATTGGGAACGAAAATCGGTAAAGCTTTCAATATGCCTCTTTCGATGGAAGTCCAAGCGATGTATGAAGAAGTATTGCATTACGTCCAAAGCCGCCAAGAATACCTGACGAATGGGTTGATCTTACTGACCGATATGGGGTCGTTGAATACCTTTGGCGATTTGATTTTTGAGGAAACGGGTACCCGAACAAAGGCAATCACTATGAGCAGTACGATGGTGGTCATCGAAGCAGTACGGATGGCAAATGTAGGCAGAAGCTTGGAGGATATTTATCAAAGTATCCAAATTTCTTTTGAAACGATCGTTAGAGATCAGTTTAAAGTCGAGCAACAAGAAATCATTGAACGCAAAAAAGCTGTCATCGTCACTTGCTTTACTGGTGAGGGAGTAGCAGCAAAACTATATCAACGGATCGTTCCAGTGATCGATCAGAAAAAGGTCGAAGTGATTCAGATGCAGTTTTTGGAGCGTGAATCATTCAAAAGACACATCGATGCTCTACTAGAAGAATATGAGATCAAAGCAATTGCTGGAACAGTGGATGTGGATTATCAAAATATTCCTTTCTTTTCTGCGTATGATATATTCAATGATGAAAAATTGAATACATTGAAACGGATTGCAGACGATGAAGTACCAACAGCTAAAATTGTTGATTCATTAAAAGATTCACTCAATTCGATCTCTTCAGTCGACGTATTGATCCACTCATTGCAAAAGACGATCCAACAAATCCAAACGGATCTTTCAATCATCGTAGAACCAGGCGTAGATATCGGGATCGTGATTCACTTAGCGTTCCTATTAGATAGTTTAATGAAGCATGAAAAATCACGAGTGTTTGAAAATCTGGAAACTTTTTCTAAAGTCTACCGCTTGGAAATGGATATCATTCGTACGAATTTAATTAGCTTAGAGCGAAAGTATCGAGTAAATATCCCTGAAAATGAAGTAGCATTTTTGACCCAAATGTTTATTGAAAATAAAATAAAGAAATAATGCACACTGATCACAAACGTTACACACTATTTGCCTGTGTGCGCACTGTTTGAAAGAGTTAAAAGGCGTGAAAACGCTATTTTAACTCTTTTTTCATTTGGCATGCTTCTTGCGTTATATTTATGTGTAAAACCAAATAAAGGGAGTGGAACAAATGGCGAAAAAAACGATTATGTTAGTATGCTCTGCAGGAATGAGTACCAGTTTATTAGTAACAAAAATGCAAAAAGCAGCAGAAGAAAAAGGAATGGAAGCAGATATTTTTGCTGTTTCGGCTTCAGATGCGGATAACAATCTTGAATCTAAAAACGTAGATGTCATGTTATTAGGACCGCAAGTTCGTTTTATGAAAGCTCAGTTTGAGCAAAAACTTGCACCAAAAGGGATTCCTTTAGATGTGATCAATATGCAAGATTATGGAATGATGAATGGTGCAAAAGTATTAGAACAAGCAGAAAAATTGATGAAGTAATTACAATTCAATTGGAGGTAGCGAAGTGGAAGATCAACAAAACCTTGAAGCCATCATGGGTTTGATCATGTTTGGTGGCAATGCCAAAAGTGACGCAATGGAAGCGATTACTGAAGCTAAAAAAGGCAATTTTGAATTAGCTGAACAGAAACTCACAGATGCAAAAGAATCACTTGTACAAGCACATCATTCGCAAACGCAAATGTTGACACAAGAAGCACAAGGAAACCATATGCAAGTGACATTATTGACCGTACACAGTCAAGACCATTTAATGACATCGATTGCTTTTACAGATCTAGCCGAGGAAATCGTTGATCTGTATCGCCGACTCGAAGTAGAATAAGCACTATCTCTTAGAACAAAAACTTCTTTTTTGAACGGAAGAAGAAAAAAATTTTTGAACGGATTTTTTAATTTGGTATAAGGAGACTATTCTTTATATAACTAACTTATAGGAGGAAATAAAAAATGAACGGATTAACAAGTTGGATGGAGAAATACATCCTTCCGGTTGCCGCAAAAATCGGTGCGCAGAAACACTTAGTTGCTTTGCGTGACGCATTTATTGGTACGTTACCGGCAACGATGGCTGGATCAGTCGCTGTAATGATCAACGCAATTATTCGAGATTTACCACAGCAATTTGTCAGCACTTATGCGGATAGCTTAGCAGCTGATAAAGGAATTTTCGCAGTATTGAATGTTATTATTGGTATCAATGGTTTTGTTTGGAATGGTACATTAGCCATTGCAGGTCTGATCTTCGCTTTCTCATGGGGCTATAATTTAGCAAGAGCCTATGGGGTGAATGATTTAGCAGGTGGTATCGTTGGTTTAGCTACGCTTATTCAAGGAATTTCTTTTGGACCAGCTTTATCAGCTGCGTTGAATGTCGATGTTCCAAAAAATGTAGCAGATGCGATCAATGGAACAGAATTAGGTGCTACGATCGCAGATGGTACGTTATCTGTCGGTCTTTGGGGTTGGTTGAAACTTGATCATTTGAATGGTAATGCTTATTTTACAGTCATGATCATGGGTGCTATCTCAGTAATTATTTTCTGTAAATTAATGTTGGCAAATATCACGATCAAAATGCCGGATTCAGTTCCGCCAGCAGTATCAAAAGCTTTTGCAGCAATTTTACCAGCAACGATTGCTTTGTATGTCATTGCAATTATTAACTATATCGTTGGTCGCTTGGCAGATGGCCAATTGATTATTGATTTGGTCCAAAAATATATCGCTGAACCGTTCTTGGGTCTATCACAAGGGATCGGCGCAGTATTAATCGTCACAGTTTTCGTGCAAATTTTCTGGTTCTTCGGTATCCATGGACCAAACGTTTTGGCACCAGTTCTAGAAGGAATTTGGGGACAAGCGCAACTGATCAATATCGATATTTTCCAAAAAGGGTACAATGGAAAAACAGGTACTCCAGCAGTGTTGGATGCAATTGAAGATGGAAAAGCGTATATGTGGGTTCGTGGATCATTTGATGCCTTTGCTTGGTTCGGTGGATCAGGTGGTACAATCGTTCTCTTGATCGCCATTTTATTATTCTCAAAACGTGCAGACTACTTAACAGTAGCAAAACTATCCATTGGACCCGGTATCTTCAATATCAATGAACCAGTGATGTTTGGGTTACCAATCGTCTTGAATGCGATCATGTTCATCCCATTCTTAGTTGCCCCTGTTGTCGCAACTGCAATTGGTTGGGTGGCAACTTATCTGGGATTAGTCGCACCTGTTTCTCAACAAGTCACGTGGGTTGTTCCGCCATTCCTGCTATCGTTCCTAGCAACCGGGGCAGACTGGCGTGCGCCAATCGTTACACTCGTATGTATGGTCGTCACCTTCCTGATCTGGGCTCCATTCGTTATCTCTGCAAATAAAATGGACCCTGCAGCAGGCGAAAATTAAAAATTTAGTGGAGCAGAAGCATTTCCTGCTTCTGCTCACTTATCAATGTAGGGGGAAAAAAGTATGATCTCAATTGCAAGTGCAATGCAACAAGACGCTATCAAAGAGTTATTAGAAGGATACAACGAAGAGGGTATCTCTTTTACATTTAAAGAAAAACAAGGAATCAAATTATTATTCGAAACAACAGCTGAAGATACAGAAGCAGCTGCTAAAAAGGCGAAAGAATTGATTAAAGCACAACCATGGGGCACTGTTTTATATTTTCAAGCAACAGCTGTTTAGTCTTCGTGGCTGAAAGATAGGATGGGTTCAAAATGATAAAAAACGGTTTATTCTTATGTAGTGTTGGTTCACTGATCGTATTATATAGTTTAAATCCTGGTTCACAAAAATATGATCTATACAGTATGGTCACTGGACTTTTTCTGGCAGGTTTAGGTATATATTTCTTTTTGAAAGGGAAAAAAAGAGAAGAAGCAAAGGGGAAAAATAACTAATGGAAATTGTAAAAAAATTAAATATTCCGGCATCGTTTTTCTACGATAAAGTTATGGACTCTGTCCTTTTTGATGTACGTAAAGCGACTGGAAAATCAGTGACTCGTAAACAGTTAAAAAATTTGGAATACGTGAAGCAATTTTCGCAAAATAACCGTGCTCGTATCAAAATCGAAGAGCTCATTGAAAACCAGTCCTATAAATTTCGTACGTCAACAACAAAAAATGATTTTGTTGTCCATTACCAAATCAAGCCTATAGATGATTCTTCCTGTGAAGTGCATTACACAGAACAGATGGAATCTCATGGAATGCTACAAAAATTGAATGATATGATTTTAGGAACATTATTGATGTATTTCAAAAAACGTCGTTTCAAAAAAATGTTAGTGATGATTGAAGAAACTTACTAAGCTTTTGCTCAAGAGCAACAGAGCAAAAAACTATAAAATAATTTGAAGAGTCAAAGGTTGTGGCAAAGACGATGGGGAAATAATAAAAAAGTTTATTTAAATGATATTGTTTACTAAACTGATTATTATTGAACGAGTCTTGTCACAATTTTGTTGTGTTGATGGAAGGGGTAATAATGATGGCAAATGATGTGAAAGAAGTAGGACTTGATTATGTCGATGAAATGTGTGATCTAGCGATTTATGCATTCAATGCAAAGGATACGGTAGAAAGAAGAGAAAAATTCCGAATGCTTGCTGAACATTCATGGAATTATGGCTTTTTTGATCAGGACGATCAATTAACCAGTCAAGTAATGGCTACCCCTTTTCCTGTTGAATTTCATGGGAAAGAATATTTGATGGCAGGAATCGGTTACGTTGCTTCTTATCCCGAAGCAAGAGGACAAGGCGGGATCAATCAAATCATGGAAAAAATCCTCAAAGACTGTCGTGAAAGAAAGGTCAGCCTGTCCTATCTAGCGCCATTCTCATATCCGTTTTATCGTCGTTATGGTTATGAGCAGGTATTTGATCAAGCAAACTATCAACTAGATAGCAGAGACATACCAAATGTGAAAAAGACTTCAGGAAAAATGAAACGTCTGTCATTCGATCAAGCGAAAGAAGCAATGGATACCATCTATTCACAAATGCCTGAGAATAGTCGGGGCGGGTTGAAAAGAGAAGCATGGTGGTACAACTATAAGTTTAAAATCAGAAAAGAAAATCATTACGCCTTGTATTATGATGAAACGGGTCAAGCAAAAGGGTATGTTGTATATCAATTAACAGCACCAACGTTCAAGATAGTAGAATGGGGCTACTTGACACATGAGGCTTTTAAGGCACTTGTTCGATTTGTCGGTTCACATAGTGGGGCGTTTGAATCATTTGAGTATGCTTGCGGATATTCAGGCAATAGTCAAAATTATTTATTGCAAAATCCATTTGCTAAAATGACTGTGGCACCATACATGATGGGACGGATCGTTGACATAGAACGTTTCTTAGAGTCGTACCCCTTCAATGGAAAAAATACGGCATTTGCTGTGAAGATCGTCGAAGATGAGTATGCAAAATGGAATGAAGGAATATTTGAGATCCATATCGTTGATGGGAAAAATCAGCTAAAAAAAGTCGAGCGAACTGATTTGCCCACCATCAGTGGAAACATCCAGCATATGACTCAGCTATTGATGGCTTATCGTAAGTTAGATGAATTGGTTTTTTATGATAAAATCAAGATTAGTGAATCGATCGCTGCATTGAACTTGCTTTTTCCTCAGCAACAGCCGATTTTAAATGATTATTTTTAAGTAAAGAGGATATGTTGGGATAAAGAGGCTGGGACAGAAGTGTTTAACTCCGAGAAATAAGAAGAAATTCACGAAAATTGCTTTTCAAATTTTTGTGAATTTCGGCTTATTTTCCGAAGGAATTGCTTCTGCTCCCGCCATTTATTCGTTTTTAAAGAATGGGACAAAAGTGTTTCTTACTTTTGTCCCACGCAGTTTTTTCAATTTTATAATAAATCGTCTTTTTTGGTAAATTTAAACTTTCGACTCTCTTTTTTCTGAGGTTTGTTTTTTTCATGCTGATCGATTGCCTTTTTTGAAAGTTCTTCTCGTTCTTTCTTCGATGCATCAAAACGTTCAGCATAAACTTTTTCTTTTGGTTTGTCATTCATAAAAAAACCTCCTCTATCACCTAAATTTATAAGTACATTTTATCATTACAGGGTCTGTCTTGGAAACGTTTTGCCTCGTTAAAACCAAGAGATTTTAGAATAGAAGCTTGCATGTGGCATATAAACAAGCTAAAATGATAGTATTGAGTTTTTGTTCCTGTAGCTCAGTAGGATAGAGCGATCGCCTCCTAAGCGATAGGTCGCTGGTTCGATCCCAGTCAGGAACGTATAAATAACCCCTGTATCCATTGTGGTACTGGGGTTTATTTTATATTTGTGCCAAAAATGTGCCAAACTAGTTATCATTTTTATATACACTATCGAACACAGCATTGATTTTTTCTTTATCCTGATCTTCAAGCTCTCGAACAATATGAAGGTAAGTAGACATTGTGGTTTCTAAACTGCTATGTCCTAAACGTTTCGATACGCTAAGTATATTTACTCCTTGATAAAGTAAAATAGATGCATGTGTATGCCTTAGTCCATGCAAAGTAAATTGCTTTTCAATCCCTATTTTTTTTAATTTTTTGCGCAAATATTTGCTGACGGCGTTTGATGAAACTAATCCATTTTTTAAGTTGAAAAAAACAAAATTATGAGGGTTTTTGATTTCAAAATTCTCGAATAATTCTTTTTGATTGATTTTAAACTTTTTTAAGAGATCAATCGTATGTTTATCAATTGAAATTTTCCGATTTGAAGTCTCGTTTTTTGTTTTTCCCCATTCATTTAATTTATAATTCCATGTTTTATTAATAGTGATGATTTGATCTTCGAAATCGATATCTTCCCATGTTAATCCTAGAAGTTCAGCAAATCGCATTCCAGTAGCACCAGCAACTAACACGAGCATAGGAGAAGAGTACTGTGCAGAAAGGTTTTCTTCTACGAGTTTCATTAAAGATTTAAATTGATCATAATCTAAATATTTATCTTCTTTTGGCTTCAATGAATCTTTTCCTTTGATTACTGCTTTTCTAGTTGGATCAAACGGAATTAATCCTTCTTCTACGGCATCTTTCAACGATGCTCTAATATGGTTATTAAACTTAATAACGGTGGATTTTACATGGTCTTTCGCATACTTATTTAAAAAGCGTTGATATCCAACTCTATCTAAATCAGAAATCAATACCGCTGGCATATATTTCTTTATGTTCATTAACGTATCTTCGTATTTTCTATAAGTGATAGGAGATACTGTTCCTTCTTTATAAAGTTGCATCCAATCCTCAAAGTAATCTGATAATAATAGATTTTTGCGATCCCCTTTAAGGCCTTTGTTTAGGTTATATTCTAATTCGTTGGCGGCATCTTTTGCTTCGCCTTTTGTCTTGAATCCTGATTTTCTTATCTTCGTGTATTTTCCGTCATCTTTTTTGTATGAAATTTCGTATTGCCAACTATTTCCACGTTTGACAAATCTTGCCATAATTGAATCTACTCTCTTTCTCTGATACAATAGGCACTATAAAGAAGCCTATTGTGTAGGTTTGTTTTTTCTTAGAACACGCTTCTACTTTGGTCGGTGGGGCGTGTTTTTGTATTGCAGTAATATAATTATGCGTTTAGCTTATTAAGTGAGTATGTTTAACTTTCCATTGTTCTAATTTAATATTTAACCAGAAACTATATATCCCAACTGTTATAATTGTTAAAAGAAGCCATTTTATCCAATTACCAAATAATTGCATTGCAGTTCCATCGAAATATAATCTTTGTCCATTTATAACAGTGTGTTTTATTTTCCAGTTATACAATAAACAAATTCCCCACGGAGCACAGATACCCAGCGTACAAACTGTGATTAATCCTGCTAAAATTGCCGTACCAATATAAGTAAGTAATCCTCCATCAAAATATGAATTTTTCATTTTTAATTCCTCGCTTCTATGATATGATTTTTGTGTACGATCTTAGAAGTAAGGTCATTTGTCCGTGTGCCAGCACGGGCTTTTTTTATTTGAATAAATCCCAAAAACTGAAGGTGGTTTTCTTATATACTTTGTTATACGCTGCTTTCTTTGGATTTTTTATCCATCCAGTGCCTTTTTTACCGTAACCAGGAATCACTGATTTTTTCACAGTTCTTTTTGCCTTTCCAGTAGTTCTAGCGCTAATAGATTTTTTTATACTTGGTTTTCGTGGTCCAATTTTCATATAAAATTCTCCTTATAGTAAGAATTATAAAAATCTATCAAACTCATCTGGTAATCCAAAGCAGACGAGCTTTTCATGTTTTGTCATATGATCGAATCCGTCTATCGTTGGATCAATAGTCAGATGAGTTGCAAAATAGTTTGCCTCTTTTTCAATTTTCAATTCAGATACTAGTGTTTTTTTAGACAACATAGGCGTGTTTTCATTTGAATGTAAAACGCAGTGGCCTAATTCATGACTACAAGTTATCCATTTTCCCATTTCATCTAAACTAGAATTTATGTGGATCATTTTTATTTGTTTTAATTTACTATAGTAACCATAAATTTCTCCTAATTCTTCTTCCAACACTAGTATCTTCAATTCTCGTGCAATTCTAAAAGGATTACGTGTTTGATATAGTTTTACCAGTTTATTAATTTTTTTATCAATTTGAGGTAAATACATAAACATCGCACCCCTTTTAATCGCGATATTTTTTAGGTGTATATTTTTTCTTAGCTTCTATCTTAGATATCCGCAATGCATTCTCTAAAGAAATAATGAGAGCTTCACGTGTAGATTCGCTCATTTCACCATCCTTCTTCGAAAAAGCCATTCCATCAGCATTAGATAAATCGTCGATTAAAGATTGTAATTCTTTTTGAATATCACGCTCATCTTTTTCCGTTAAATCGTAGTACCTTTTTTTCTCAGTGCGTCCTAGTAGGTAGTCTACAGAGACATTGAAATAGTCAGCGATTTCTTCTAAAACTATAGGGTTAGGTTTTCTAGTTTTCCATTTTACAAGGAATCCATTTGAAACACCTAATACTCTTTCTAATTCACTTATCGAAATTTTTTTTGATTTAGCCAATTCTTTTAT
Source organism: Enterococcus sp. VV15 (assembly GCF_005236045.1). NCBI lineage: Bacteria > Bacillati > Bacillota > Bacilli > Lactobacillales > Enterococcaceae > Enterococcus > Enterococcus sp. VV15. Next base: position 8,381 of record NZ_QPTY01000012.1, on the reverse strand, counting down.
TATTTCGTAAGTATTCATTGATAAATCAACCTTTCTGAATGCCTACAAAAAATATTTTGACAAACTGTCTAAAAATTATTGACTTATTTTGACAGAATGGCTATAATAAATTTTGTAAACGAGTTTAACAACTAAAAAGACAACAAAAATACGCCTGATTTAAAATGAGCTGTCCGCCAAGAAAGCTGTAAATCAATATTTTTTAGTCTTATTTAACTATGTCTTGATTATAGACAAATTGTCAGAGCTTGTCAATTAAGTTTATAAAATAGTTGTTAAATTTGTTTACGAATATAGATATGAAAGGAGAAAAGAATGAAATGTATGAAACAGAAGAGGCTAAACAAAAGGCAATAGGAATACTTTCTAATCATTTGGACATGCTAGCAAGTATTCCTACTGAAGTTACAATGGATAATCCTGTAATTCTAGCAGTTGTTAGTGAATCAATAAAGAATTGTTCATTAGCTCTTGTTTTGGTTGCTAAACTTTGATAGTTTTTCTGCCTCCTGGCTAACATTAAGAAGTTGACTCATATCGTATTTCCCAGTAATCACACCAGCAGCAATGTCATTAATAATATCTTTTTCACTTTTTTGGTTTTCTTGATTAAATTGAACAGTTAGCAATTCGATTTGGTGTTCGTGTTGTTTATCTAGCTTGTATATCTCATTTTTGAATTGAGATTCAACTTCTTTAAGTTTGTTTTTGGATTGGATAGTGGCAGTCAAATAGGCAAACGCTGAAGGAATACAAGCCGTTATTAAAGATGTAGTTATTACAGACCAATCCATAATTTCACCTCGCTTTCACAAGTAAATTATATCAAAGAAAGGAATGAGAAATATGAACACACCACAAATTTTTAGTTTTGAACACAACGAAGTTCGAACGTTTTTGGAAAATGATATTCCGTATTTTGTAGCAAACGATGTTGCCAAAACTTTGGGATACAAAAATCCCAGTAAAGCCACCAATGATCATTGTAAAAAATCAATTGAAACATGGGGTAACGATTCGTTAGGTCGTCGTCAAAAGTTCAAAGTTATTCCAGAATCAGATGTTTACCGCTTGATTATCAAATCAAATTTACCTAGTGCGGAAAAATTCGAAGCTTGGGTAATGGAAGAAGTCCTTCCGACAATCAGAAAAACAGGTAGCTATTCAAATGTACCTCAAAGTTTTGCACAAGCATTGCGTTTAGCAGCAGATTTAGAAGAAAAGAACCAATTACTCGAACAACAAATTGCCGAGTACGAACCAAAGATTAGCTACTTAGATACGATTCTTTCATCGACAGATACGGTAGCTACTTCTCAAATTGCAGCTGATTACGGAATGTCGGCAATTGCTCTAAACAAATTGCTAAACGAGTTAGGTGTTCAACATAAAGTTAGCGGACAATGGATACTTTACCGAAAACATATGAACCAAGGATACACAAAATCGCACACAAGTGAGATACCTAAAGCCGATGGCGGCACTAAAGTTGTAATGAATACCAAATGGACACAGAAAGGGCGAGTGTTTATTTACAACTTATTAATCGCAGAGGGCTATTACCCTCAAATGGATTTAGAGGAAATTGGTTAGAAAGGAGTTTTAGTATGACTGACATTGCAGAAATCACTCAACGAGATAGAGAAAAAATCAAAGAATATGTCGAAAGTTCGAATTTCTTAACTTACACCATGCTTGCTGAAAGATTTGAAATTAGCAAAAGCTACTTATCTTTAATTTTAAACGGTAAAAAGACTTCTGCAGAAGCAAACAGAATTATAGATTCGATTATTACTATGTACGAATTGTAGAGGAGGAAAACGAATGAAATAACTAATCAAAGTAACAACAAATGAGGAGAATGAGCAGTTAGTAAACGGCAGAGAATTGCATGAGTTTTTGGAATGGAGTTTGGAAAGAAAAATAAAATTCGATAGGAGGTTCAGGATTATGGAAGTAATCTTAACGCCTGAAAATGAGGCAGCACTTCGTAGCTACATTCATGAAATTATAACTGATGAAATTGCAAAAGCAAGAAGAGATGCCTCAGTTGATAAACGTGTATTAAAGCAAATAGAGATAGCGAAATACTTCGGAGTATCAACTGCAACTATTCGTAAGTGGGAAGATAAAGGACTTCCATTCGGGCGTATAGGCGATCAAAAATTTTACGACAAAGAAAAATGTAGAGCATGGGTTCTAGCACAATAAAATATCGGGTAAGTGTTCGGAAATAATGACAGCAAAGAAGGGAAATTTATGGACAAACTAAATACAACAATCGTATTCAGTGCACCAATCATTATTTATCTGCTGAGTGTCTGGGGAAGCAAACAAGCTTTGATCGGGGTAATTGTCTACCTCGTTTGGATGTTCGCAGGGTTAGATGAAGCTGAGTACAGAGCGAAAAAGCCAACCGAGGGGGCTGACTAAAGTGTGGTTCTGTTTATTAGGTGTTTATCTCGTGGCCGTTTTAGGAAATAACTACATGAGAAAACGCGGCGAATACTGGTATACATCCTATGCGGTTCTAGTATGTCTAATGCTTACAATTTTTCTAATGATTTATTCAAAATAGGTAATACTTTGTCAATCAAATAAGTTTCAAGAGATTTTTGTTCTGCATTAGTGTTGCCGTAACCAAAACGGCTTAAGAAAATTTTCATAACCTCTATATCTTCATTTTGAATATATGGCAGGACTGCATAACCTGATGCTTTTACAGCAGATATATTTTTATCAGTGTTACTACCAATACAAATACCCACATTGTTGAGAAATGTTGAGAAAGTTGTTTGTATTGTTTGGGTTTTTGAATCGTGTTTTTGTAATTCAATTTCTTTATCCTTCATCGATTCAGCATGCTTATTATTTATAACCGCTGTAATCCAAGGGGATATAAGAGCTACTAAAGCTAGGATAATCGAAATTGTGATCGTGTTATCGAAACTCATTTTTTCACCATCCAGTTTTTAAACCATTATATCAAAAAGGAGAGAAGAAATAATGCAAGAATTAGTAATTTTGAAAAATAAAGAAGCTGTGACTACGAGCTTACAAGTCGCAGACAGCTTTGAAAAGAAACACAAGCATGTGCTAGAAGCAATCGAATCAATAAAAAGATCGGTCGAAAATTCGGCCAATGTTGAAGATGGGTCCAATTTTGGACAGATGTTTGTGGAAGGGAACGAGCCAGACTCATACGGAAGAAGTCGGAGAGTTTATTTCATGAATAGAGATGGATTTTCCTTGCTAGCTATGGGATTCACTGGAAGTAAAGCAATAAATTTCAAACTAAAATTTATTGAAGCTTTCAACGAAATGGAAGATGTTATTCGGAAGAATACTGTTCCTCAAACAATTGAAGACATGATGATCTATCAATTAGAAGAAATGAAAGATGTTAAAAAAGATGTTTCCATGCTTAAAGATACTATGCGAATTAGCGGACAACAAGAGTTTGAAATTAAGCAAAAAGGAAATATGAAAGTTATGGAAGTTCTAGGGGGAAAAGAAAGCCGAGCTTATGAAGAAATCAGCAAAAAAGTATTCTCAAAATTTTGGTCTGAATTTAAACGTACCTTTTCAATCCCAAGATATGGCGAGTTACCTCGTAAGAGATTCGATGATGCTGTTTCATTTATTGAAATGTGGTTACCAGAAACTGCGATCCGTATGGAAATCGATCAACTGAACAGACAACAAAGACTTTTCGGTGATGAAAATGAATAGGGCTGAAGCGCTAAGAATAGGGACGGTAATTGCTAATCGCTGGTGGAGACACAATAAACCAAGCATCCTAAGCCAACAACATATTGATAAGCAAAAAGCATGGCAACAAATAAAAAAGTGACTCAGCCGACCAAAGCAATGAGTCACAAAGAAAATACATCTAAGGAGATGTTACCACATGGAAAATGAACTTTCCACTCTAGATCAATATTTGACTGATCCTAGTTGGGGCAAATCGAATGTCGAGGAAACAAATAATCGAAAAATCAGACGAAATCTTTTGACGAATGAAGAACTAGCATGTGATCAAGACGATTTGGGCAATTTTGTGAGTATTTGGGATCATGTCTATCTTATCCATTTATCGAAGCGGTCCAGAAAACCTGAATATATCTATGTCATCGAAGATGGCTTGATTGATGCGCTAGAGGAGTACGACAGAGATAACTTGATTGATATCTCTTATTACGGATCAGGTAAGAAATACATTGCTGAAATGGAGGCAGAATTTGATGAGTGAAAACAAAGGGACAACGAATTTTGAAAAACTTTTTAGTCGCAAGTTAAATAAAATACTCAAGAAAAAAGGAAATTTTGATTATTTATCTTGGGCTCACGCGTGGGAGATTATGAAAAAGAATGATCCACAGGCAACGGTAACTATTAATGAGTATAAACACTACAGGGTTGTTTCTGGAACTCATCAAGACTTTCTTGTTGAGGAATATAAACCTTTTCTTATGGATGAAACTGGGACTTATGTATCTGTCTCAGTAACGGTTAAAGGACACACGGAAACCGAATTATTTCCTGTTTTAGATTATCGAAACCAACCAGTTGTTAAACCAAATGCAATGCAAATCAATAACTCATTGAAGCGATGCTTTGTGAAAGCATTGGCTCTACACGGACTGGGATTATATGTATTTCAAGGGGAAGATATTCCAACACCACCTAGAATCGATACAAAGAAATTAAATATGCTAGAGACGATTCTAGAAGCTTTCAATGAGCAGATGGGTAAAGATATGACCAAAACCTTAATTGAATATGTTAATGAGCAGACAGATAAATTAGGGCTCTTAGCTGATAACGTTGAAACTATTGAACAGTTAAGCTATGAGCAATGTGCCTTGATGGAGCGAGCAATAGCAGCTAAGAGAAAAGAATTAGATAAGAAGTGATATGAGTGTTTAAACCATTAATCGATTCATATTCAGCGGTTCTGAAAAAGTTCAAAGGAAAAGACATAGGTGCAACTATTAATGAAGAAGTGAACATCGAACGTTTGAAGAGGATGTACGACGGATATGATGGTGATCGGATTATTGAAGTTCGATTTATTGATCCACGTCGGTTCACTGTGCAGCAACGAAACTTCATCTATGCACTCATAGGCGATATTTTCATCGATACAGGCATGCCAACGGACTTCTGGAAGGAATTCTTCTACTTCCGTTTTGAAGGCGTCACAGGACGCAAAATAAGCCTCAAAGACGAATCGAATACAACTGTGAGTGATGCTAATGTCTTAGCAAATATCATCTTAGATTTCATCTTTGAACATCATATTCCTTTCAAAGAAGGCTATGAGATTTTACCAGCGAATCAAGAATATTACTTCTACAAATGCATTACAAAAAGAGTCTGCTGCATCTGTGGCAAAACAGGAGCTGACATCGATCACTTTGACAAAGCGCTAGGAAGACGAAAGCGCAAAGAAGTTGATCATTTAGAGTACACATTTGCAGCACTCTGCAGAATCCATCACACAGAGAAACACAAAATAGGTGTGATCAATTTCAAAAATAAATATCAAATCAAAGGAATCAAGTTAAGTCATGAAACGATTAAAAAGTTAAGAATAGGAGGATAAATTTGGCTGAGATAAGTTGGATCAAACTTAAAACTACTATGTTTGACGATGAAAAAATACGATTAATTCAAGCTGTTCCTGAGTCGGATGCCATCATCGTTATATGGATTCGATTACTAGTTTTAGCAGGAAAGACTAACGACGATGGTCTGATATATATCCAGAGGAACATGCCTTATACCGAAGAAATGCTTGCTACATTGTTTGGCAAAAACGTAAATACGGTTCGCTTAGCGCTAACTACATTGGCAAATTTCAACATGATTGATCTAAGCAGTGATGGACTAATTGCCATCAGTAATTGGGAAAAACATCAAAATATCGAGGGTATGGATAAAGTAAGGCTAAAAAATGCTGAAAGAAACCGTAAATACAGGGAAAGAAAGAGACAGGAACGTCTCAAATTGGAAAATGACGTTAGCGTGACGTCACGTGACGGTACAGATAAAGATATAGAAGAAGATAAAGATATAGATAAAGAAGAAAAGAAAGGTAAGTATTCTGACGAACACTTACGCCTTGCTAAAAAATTGCAAAGTAATTTAACTGAAGATTTTCCAAAAGAAATGAATAAAGTAGATATCGAAAAATGGGCAGACACAATCAGGTTGATTGAAGAAAGAGACAAAGCGTCTATAGAAGCGATTGAGTATGTGATCAATTGGCTACCTACAAATGAATTTTGGTTTGGAAATATTAGAAGTGCTAAGAAATTGAGAGAAAAATTTGAGAAGCTCAAATTCGAAATCAAAGCAGACAAGAAAAATCATAAAAAGCAAAGTCAAAAACTACAGTACAGCAATCCTAGTGAATATGACGACTTGCCAATTTAAAAAGGAGATGCATCACATGGAAAGCCTAGCAAATGCTATGGAGAAACTAATAAGAAGAGTATTAGTGCAAAGCGGAAAATGTCCAGAATGTAGCGAACCTTTGTATAGTTGGCGAGCTAAAAATAAGGATGGTTCAGAACGTTGTAAACCAACATGCATGAGTTGTGGTTATAAAGCGTTACGTGTGAAAGAGGATATACAGACCGAAAGGATATATAACGACAGCTTAAAAGCACGAGCTTTGAGTTTTTTTCAAAATGGTTCGGTATTAACAGATAAAACTTTGTTTAAATGCAAAATGGAGAATTATCACGTAGTGGACCAAGAAACGAAAATTGCTTTAGAAAGAGCTAAAAGCTATGTAAATGATGTCCTACTGAACCATCCTGCACATTTCATTCTATCAGGGAAATCAGGAAGCGGAAAAAGCCACTTGTCAATGGCGACAGCTTGGGAAATACTTGAGCGCTCAAATTATGACAAGAAAATACTTTTTATAAGCTATCAAGAGTTATTAGAGCAAATAAAGTTTTCTTATAACAATGCTGAACTGAGAAAAGAAATTGAAGGATCGCTTATAGCCGATATCAAAACAACTGATTTGGTGGTTTTTGACGATATTGGAGCTGAATTAGGTAGCGGGGTATCAAATAGTAGGCAGTTTACAAACAACACGTTAAACACGCTCTTAGAAGCCAGACAGAACAAGGCAACGATCATCACAACAAACTTATCTGGTCCTGAACTAAGAGAAGCCTACGGCGAAAGAATTGTTTCTAGGATATTTAAGAATTCAGAAGGTTATGCGCTGAAATTCCAACAAACAGCAGACAAGCGCATAAAACCAGTGAAAGGTAGTATCGCATGAATAAATACCGTAATAAAAAAACTGTTCATCGAGGTATCAAGTTTGATTCTATCGCGGAAGCAGAGTATTACGATCTAGCCTTGTGGCAAGCTGAAGCGAATGGCTGGAAAGTAAAACTTCAGGAAAGATTTGAGCTGATGCCGAAATTTGAACTAGACGGAAAGAAGTATCGCAAGATCGAGTATATTCCTGACTTCACATTTTATAAAAACGGCAAACTTGTCAAAGTCGTAGATGTCAAAGGAATGCAGACAAAAGACTTTAAGATCAAGGCAAAGTTGTTCTGTCATCAATATCAAGTGCCGTTGATATTAGCCAAAAAATATCGGAATACGTTCAAGGAAGAGCGTTTTTAACGAGGTGGTCCATCATGACAACAGAAGAAGTGATTCAAATGCGTATTCGAAGCCTTCAGCGTGAGATTGACGATCTGGAGCGAACAAAGGCAGTGATGGTCAATGAAACGGCTAGAAAGGCAATCGATTTGCACATAGAGAATTTAAGAAGGGAAATTCGTAGATTGGAGGAATGAGCGTGGATAAGAAAGCAGCAATGAAACGAATCATCGAACTGACACATTCTGAGAATTGGCAAGAAGACAAAGAAATAGTTGCAGAAGTCCAAAAGCTCGGCAAATCAATGTGGACTGAAAAGTCTAAACGGAAAACGCCGAGAAAAATTGCAATCTGGCATGGTGATCGAATTCTAGTAACGGGTACAGCTGAACAGTTATCTGAAATTACTGGATTAAGCAAAAACATTATCTGGGATAGAGCTAGGAGCTTATGGATTGATTCAAAAGGACGACAATTTAGGTATGTGGAGGAGAAATAATGGATCTCATTACACAATACAGTGATATCATCCTCAAGAAAATCATGATGAAGATTCAGAAAGACAAAAAATCAAAAGAACGAGCGGAATTAGTTAAGTTGGAAATGGCTGAAACAGGAGCAGGAGTGCGAAGTAGCAGGCATTGGAAAGCAGCAGCAAACATTGAATTTTATTACAACGAAATTCAAAAAGGTTTTGAACAAATGCGTGAGCTGGATAAGCAAACACACTGGAGTCA
>NZ_QPTY01000129.1:0-268 GCF_005236045.1 Enterococcus sp. VV15 | reverse complement strand
AAGAAATCACTCGTGTGGCTTCGCAAGGAATCAAACGACCTGACGTGAAGAAAAACTATGGCTACAAAGGTGGCGATGCCCTAGGAATGGACGTCACAGTGGATCTAAGTTGGATGAAAAAATGCACGAAAATTGATGTCATTTTCCGTCGTTGTAATCAATCTAATGGTGAAGGTACAGTGAATGATGTACGGATTAAGGATATATATTTAACTTTATAAATATAAATAAAAAGCTCCTCGTTGAGGAGCTGTACATAATCGTATTG
>NZ_QPTY01000128.1:0-273 GCF_005236045.1 Enterococcus sp. VV15 | reverse complement strand
TCGCGGGATGGAGCAGTCTGGTAGCTCGTCGGGCTCATAACCCGAAGGTCGTAGGTTCAAATCCTGCTCCCGCAATTGACTTTATTTTATAAAGTCACAATTAAAAAAACTAAAATCATGGTTTGGTAGTTCAGTTGGTTAGAATGCCTGCCTGTCACGCAGGAGGTCGCGGGTTCGAGTCCCGTCCAGACCGCCATGCGGGTGTAGTTTAGTGGTAAAACCACAGCCTTCCAAGCTGTTGTCGCGAGTTCGATTCTCGTCACCCGCTTTTAG
>NZ_QPTY01000127.1:0-290 GCF_005236045.1 Enterococcus sp. VV15 | reverse complement strand
TTCTAAAGGTCGTCAATTTAAATACTTTGAGGAGAAATAATGAACGAAAATAAATTATTCAAATTGGGTGTGACAGGAGCAGTGATTTTAGGTATTTGAGTAATTGGCGGATTTACATTTTTTGAAAAAATCGACAATGGATATGTAGGAGTTCGCTATTCAATGAATGGGGGGATCAAAGATGAAGCACTGACACAAGGTGTGAAATTTGTAGTGGTTGACAAAGTAATCAAATATCCAATTCGCTTGCAAACTATCCAATCAAAAAATATTTCTGTATCTACAAGAGA
>NZ_QPTY01000126.1:0-296 GCF_005236045.1 Enterococcus sp. VV15 | reverse complement strand
TGACTCCAGTGTGTTTGCTTATCCAGCTCACGCATTTGTTCAAAACCTTTTTGAATTTCGTTGTAATAAAATTCAATATTAGCCGCTGCTTTCCAATGTCGAGCGGTTCGAACTCCTGAACCCGTTTCAGCCATTTCCAACTTAACTAATTCCGCTCGTCCTTTTGATTTTTTATCTTTCTGAATCTTTGCCATGATTTTTTTGAGGATGATATCACTATATTGTGTAATGAGATTCATTATTTCTCCTCCTAAAAATTAATATCGTCGTCATTGTCATCTTCTGTATTATCGATT
>NZ_QPTY01000125.1:0-334 GCF_005236045.1 Enterococcus sp. VV15 | reverse complement strand
CATATCTTTTTAACAAAATGGAAAGACTATCAAATATCAAAAAATAGTAAACGAACTGGAAAAACAAAAAAATGGGATGATGATAAAATAATTCGTACTGGCGAAGAAGAATGGAAAAAAATCGTGACGAATACCTATCAAAAACTTAAATCTCATTTAGGAATTCCAAAATACAATGGATATGAAGAATGGATTGATTTTATAGAAAAAAATGAGATTTTAGAATCATTTGACAACAGTATTTTGGAGATAGAATTGAGTCAAGTCCATAATCCTGTGTAAAATACTATACAATGTTTTACCGGTCTCTCATTGATCAAACTTAATATATTTT
>NZ_QPTY01000124.1:0-356 GCF_005236045.1 Enterococcus sp. VV15 | reverse complement strand
GCCTATAGCTCAGCTGGTTAGAGCGCACGCCTGATAAGCGTGAGGTCGATGGTTCGAGTCCATTTAGGCCCATTAGTACAAAATCTTATTGGTTTTGGGGAAGTACTCAAGTGGCTGAAGAGGCGCCCCTGCTAAGGGTGTAGGTCGGGAAACCGGCGCGAGGGTTCAAATCCCTCCTTCTCCGTTTCAATATTTTTACCTGGCCCGTTGGTCAAGCGGTTAAGACACCGCCCTTTCACGGCGGTAACACGGGTTCGAATCCCGTACGGGTCATGATACAGTTTCATATTGGAGGATTACCCAAGTCCGGCTGAAGGGAACGGTCTTGAAAACCGTCAGGCGGGTAAAACCGTGCA
>NZ_QPTY01000123.1:0-369 GCF_005236045.1 Enterococcus sp. VV15 | reverse complement strand
TGTGGATTGCACTATTTGTCTTTATGCTTGTAGTAATCTCAAACGCTAATTTGTTTGTAGGTTGTTTATTTGCAGGGATGATTACTTTGTTAAGTTTGTTAGAAGATTTTACAAAGAAAGAAGGCGCTAGGCATGAACGAGTTAGCAAATCTTGACAGCTATTTAACTGACCCTGATTATGCTAAACCACCTTATGAAGCGCCAATTGATGAGGAGGATGAAGATGAGTAAATCTACCTTAGAAATGAGTCATCAAGAATGGCTTGAAGACCGCAAGAAAGGAATCGGCGGTTCAGATGTTGCAACCGTACTTGGCTTGAACAAATACAAATCTCCTTATCAATTGTGGCTTGAGAAAACGGGTCAAAT
>NZ_QPTY01000122.1:0-375 GCF_005236045.1 Enterococcus sp. VV15 | reverse complement strand
GAAAATATATTAAGTTTGATCAATGAGAGACCGGTAAAACATTGTATAGTATTTTACACAGGATTATGGACTTGACTCTCGTTATTTCTATATTTTGAAAAGGCATATCAAAATTTTCTATCCTATAATCTGAGATAAGAAAGCTTGAGTGTTTTCGGGGAAATTCTCATTTTTATTATACTAAGATTCTTGAGTTTTACCTTAGAGAAGTTTTCAGTAGTTGGTAGTCTGAAATACGTTTAGATTTGGTTGAGCAGATTTGAGTTATTAATAAGAGAGGATGATGAAAATGCCCCAGACAGATTTTAGAGAAAAAACTGGTCGATTCTACAATGAGATGAATGATGAGAACGATAGTTCAAAGGTCACACAAGA
>NZ_QPTY01000121.1:0-431 GCF_005236045.1 Enterococcus sp. VV15 | reverse complement strand
GTTCTGTTGCAAAGTTTTAAATCTACTATCAAATAAGGTAGAATAATAGAAAAAGATAGCAGGAGGAATGACGATGAATCATTTTAAAGGAAAGCAATTTCAGCAGGATGTGATTATTGTAGCCGTGGGCTACTATCTTCGTTATAACCTTAGCTATCGTGAAGTTCAAGAAATCTTATATGATCGTGGCATTAACGTTTCTCATACGACGATTTATCGTTGGGTGCAAGAATATGGCAAACTACTCTATCAAATTTGGAAAAAGAAAAATAAAAAATCCTTTTATTCATGGAAAATGGATGAAACGTACATCAAAATTAAAGGAAAATGGCATTATTTGTATCGAGCCATCGATGCAGATGGTTTAACCTTGGATATTTGGTTACGTAAAAAACGGGACACACAAGCAGCCTATGCTTTTCTTAAGCGGT
>NZ_QPTY01000120.1:0-527 GCF_005236045.1 Enterococcus sp. VV15 | reverse complement strand
TGCACGGTTTTACCCGCCTGACGGTTTTCAAGACCGTTCCCTTCAGCCGGACTTGGGTAATCCTCCAATATGAAACTTACAACGCCGCTATGGACCTTGTAGGACTCGAACCTACGACCGGACGGTTATGAGCCGTCTGCTCTAACCAACTGAGCTAAAGGTCCAGGCTCTTAAAAATCGCGGCGGAGGGGATCGAACCCCCGACCTCCCGGGTATGAACCGGACGCTCTAGCCAGCTGAGCTACACCGCGAAAAAGATATTCATTATTTAAATGAAATGGAGCCTAGCGGGATCGAACCGCTGACCTCCTGCGTGCAAAGCAGGCGCTCTCCCAGCTGAGCTAAGGCCCCGTGTTAATTTATTTCATTATCGGGAAGACAGGATTCGAACCTGCGACCCCTTGGTCCCAAACCAAGTGCTCTACCAAGCTGAGCTACTTCCCGTTGTTCTAACGCGCCCAAGAGGAGTCGAACCCCTAACCTTTTGATCCGTAGTCAAACACTCTATCCAGTTGAGCTATGGGCGC